>DASSOW010000247.1:0-3622 GCA_035700175.1 Gemmatimonadales bacterium
TGGCAAGCCGCTGCCTGCTGCCCGGCTTGGCGAGCTTTGTGAGCTCAAGCGAAAACGGCGTGTAGCCGCCCTGGTGGGTGCCGACCGAATCGCCGTCGAGCCAGGCGGAGGTGCGCCAATCGGAGGCACCTACAACCAGAAAGACGCGCTTGCCTTGCCATGACGCCGGGATGGTGATGGCCCGGGCATACCAGCCGATATCGGTGGTATCGCCGATGCCGGACAGGGGCGCCGCCCAGGAGAAGGGAACCAGGATCTGCCTGTTGCCCGGCAGCTCCCCGCTCGTCCACCCCGCCTTCACTCCCTGGTCCGCCGAGTCAGGCGCGAAGCGCCACCGGCCATTGAGGTTCAGCCATTCGGCGCGGGCAAAGTCAGGGCGCGGCTGTTCGGGGAGGGGAATGGAATCGGGCGACTGGGCGTGGAGTGCGCTGGTGACGAGCGCAAGCAGGGCGACGATCTGCTTTGGTGATCTGGGCATATGGGGATGATAGTCGAGGGACGAGGGTCGAGGGGCTAGGGTCTAGGGTCCAGGGTCCAAGGTCCAGGGTCGGGCGAAGGTCGCTCGTTCGTCATTTCCGCGAAAAATTGACTCTCGACCCCTCGACCCTCGACTTTAGCCCCTAGCCCCTCATCTCTCCCCAGCACCGCGCAATCAGCTCGATCTTCTGCAGCACCGCCAGCGCGCTGGCCAGTTCACCCTCACGCCGGGCGGCAGCGGTCTCACCGAGCAGGGGATCCATCTCGACGCGCGAGACGAGGCGGGCGCCGAAGGCAATACGGATGGCGGCATACTGGCGGCCGTGATCGCTGAAGATCACGACCGGCTGGCCCACGTGACAGTACGACGCTGCAATGCGGCGTTCCTCATCAGTGAGCTCGTCCGGGAGCAGCGCGGAGACGTCCATGTTGAGCCACTGGTAGAGTTGCTTCACCTCGTCCAGTGTCAGGTACGGCGGCTCGCCGGCCGGGGCGTCCTTGCGCTTCACCAGCAGCGAGAAAATGGTCTGGGTCGAGTCCCACGCCTGCTCGTCACCTTCGGGCAGGCGCGTGAGGGCTGGCGCCTCCACCATCTCCACCCATGCGCTGCGTGCCACCGCACGGTCGAGCCCCTCGACGAAATGACGCACCGCGGTGAATTGCCGCTCAGCCGGCACCACGTAGAACGCTTCCATTTCCCAGAGCGCCGCCCGCCATCGCAACAGGCTGCCCACATTGGCACCCTGGGGGATGCCGTGCGTGAGGCCGCGCCACCGCAGCGGGAAATCGCTGCGGCTGGTATAGTCGGCGAGACCCTTCGGGAGCGGCGGCAGGTGATCCACCCGGCTCGCCGTGCCGGGCGGCACCACCAGCCCGCCGGAGAACGGCGGGCCGGTGAAGAATTTCGAACCGGTGATGAGCAGCAGGAATCCGCAGTCCAGGTAGTGACGCAGCGCGGGCCGGCTCAGCCGCATCTGCGCAGCATCGACCAGCACCGTAAGCTGGTCGGGGTAGCGCTTCGACAACGCACGCGCCAGCTCCACGCTGGGCCCACCGACGCCGGTCTTGGAGGCGTCCACCAGGTGCAGCAGCACGGTGCCGCCCCGCTCGCACCGGTCGCGCACCGTTGCCTCGATCTCGGCATCCAGCTCGGGCGCGGCGATGACCGCGCCATCTTCCCGGCGCACCGGAATCTGGAGCAGCTCCAGCCGGTCGGTGGGTAGCCCCGTCACCGGTGCACCAGGCCAAGCGGGGCGACCATGTGGCGTCAGGCTGTCGAAGTGCCGTCCGCCAGCGGCGGGGACCGTCCCGCTCCCCACTTCGGTCGGCGCGAGCACCACGCTCGTGATCGGCGCATCGCCGTTGTCGCACGCAAAGTAGAGCGCCAGCAGTTCGGCATCGGTGCCCGATGACGTGAGCACCAGTTCGGTCCCGGGGAGGTCAAGGCGCAGCCAGCGGAGGATGGATCGGCGGATGCTCTCGGAATGATCGAGGAAAGCTTCCTCGAAATCGTCCTGGCCCACCGCGGCAATGAGCCGCTGGCGGCTCCGTTCCGCCGTCCTGAATCCGACTTCCGACACCGATGTCGCCGTGCATGACGAGAAGGTATGCGCCCACGGCCTTGGCTTCGGGCTGCAGCCATAGCGGTTGAGTCCGGTGGCCGGGTCGATGGGCAGCCGGCTGTCGCCGCCCAGGGTGAGCAGTCGCTCGGTGGGCAGCGCAAGCGGAAGGAGCGCCGTCAGCCGGCCAAGTACCCGCTGCTGCAGTGCCGCGTCACGGAATCGCTCAACCGCGGCGGGCGCGTCCCAGGCCCGGAGGCGGAAGAGGGAGGCTGCGCGGTCGCGGAGGTGGTCGAGGAGGCGTGCCGCATCATCGATGCACGGGGCGACCAGGATCTCCGTCCAGGCGGGATCCAGGCGCTGGGCCTCTTCCCGCTCAGTGGCCGTGAGTCCATCGAGATAGCCGTGTGTCGCATGGCATGCGAGGCCAAGCCCGGCAATGCGCGCGGCGTCGTCATTGGGCAGGAGCTGGTCGAGCAGCGCAACTTCCAGTGCGTGCCTCAGGACCACGGCCGAGGCCGCGTCATGACGGTCTGCGATGGAGATGTGGAGCGAGATGAGGCCGTCGCGCAGCATCCACGGCGTCGACCTGTCCTCGTGCAACCCGAATGCGATGCCATCGGCGAGCGGCCGGAGCTCCGGGCGAGCCAGCAGCTTCGTGAGATTGGCCACGCGATCCGGGTGCCACGACCCCCCCGTGTGCGGCGGCGTCCGCGCAGCATTGGCCCGGAATTCCTCTCGCACGTGGTCGGCGGCGATTGTGACGTCCGACACGTTGGCGGGATGCGGCAGCGCGTTGGTCATGTTGGGAAACTATAATGAGCTGAGCGCTGAGCGCTGAGCGCTGAGAGCTGAAGGCTGAAGGCTGAACGTGTGACTTACGACTTATGACTGATGACGTCCCACCATGGAGCCCTGCCCATGCCTCCAACTGCCCTTGATATTGGCCAGGTGCAGCTCAGCCAGGATGACATCATGTGGCGGGTGTCGGCACCGGTCGAGGGAGAGGAGCTCTGGTTTGAATCCGACGTGCCGCTGCGGCCGAGCCCGGAGGCGTTCCTGTCAGCGCTGCTCATCCCGGCGATGATGCACGGCCAGTCACTGCGGTCGAACGACCCGGTCTGCGGTGTGTGGGCAGGTAATGTGGCTGAGGCGAGAGCGATTGCCCGGCGCTACTGGGGTTTCGCGGGTGGCGAGGTGATGGCACCCACGGCGGCTGTCCATGCCGAGGCGTCCGCGACCGGTGTGTTCTTCACTGGCGGCGTGGACTCCTTTCATGCCTTGCTCACCAATGTCGAGACGGTCAAGGCCCTGATCTTTGTGCAGGGGTTCGACATTCCACTCACCGACCAGGCCCGGCTCGACGCGACGGCCCGGCTGCTGGACAACGTCGCCCGGGCGTGCAATCTTCGCGTGCTCACCATCCGGACCAATCTCCGCCAGCATCCGGTGTTCCGCCGCGCCCACTGGGGGAACCATACCCACGGCGCTGCACTTGGGGCCGTCGCCCAGCTGCTCGCGCCACACGTGAACCATGTGCTGATCGCAAGCAGCGACGTGCCACCGCCGCACGGATCGACGGTGGA
>DASSOW010000248.1:0-2817 GCA_035700175.1 Gemmatimonadales bacterium
GCGGGCCGCCCCTACACTCGATCGTCAATGCGTATACCCCACCGCCAGCGGGGCCACATCCTGCGGGTTCTCGTTGCCGAACAGCAGGCGCCCTTCGCGGAAGGAGGCGCCACGAAGCGTGAGAGCCAGCACTTCGCCCAGTGTCGACACGAGGTGAATGTCCAGCGTCTTCCGGACCTCTTCCGGCAGGTCCTCGAGATCCGCCTCGTTCTCCTGCGGCAGGATGATCCTGGTGATCCCCGCCCGCACCGCACCCAGCACCTTCTCCTTGACGCCACCGATCGGCAGCACCCGGCCCCTGAGCGTGATCTCGCCGGTCATGGCGATGTCGTGCCGCACGGGACGGTTGGAGAGGGTCGAGACGATGGCGGTCGCCATGGTGACACCCGCCGACGGACCATCCTTGGGAATGGCGCCGGCCGGCACGTGCACGTGCAGGTCCCGGTCGAACATCTCGTCCGGAATCCGGAGCGCCGCCGCGTGCGAGCGCGCATAGGTCCACGCCGCGCGGGCTGACTCCTTCATCACGTCACCGAGCTGGCCGGTCAGGACCAGTTCGCCCTTGCCACGCATGGTGCTGGCTTCGACGAACATGATGTCACCGCCCGCCGGCGTGTAGTACATGCCGGTGCTCACTCCCACCTGGTCGGTCCCGGCCATCTTCTCCGGATGGACCTTGGGCCGGCCCAGCAGGTCGTCCACCAGGTCCTTGTTGACCGTGAGTCGTTCCACCTGGCCGGACGCGATCTGCCGCGCCACCTTGCGGGCCAGCCGGCCGATTTCGCGCTCGAGCTGGCGCACGCCGCTCTCGCGGGTGTAGCCGGTGATGATTTCCGAGAGCGCATCATCGGTGATCTCCAGCTGCGCCGGCGTCACGCCATTGTCGGTGAGCTGCCGGGGGATCAGGTACTGCCGCGCAATGGCGTGCTTCTCCCGCTCGGTGTAGCCCGCAAAGTCCACTACTTCCATCCGGTCGAGCAGCGGGCCCGGGATGTTCTGGATGAAGTTGGCCGTGGCAATGAAGAGCACTTCGCTCAGGTCAAACGGCACGCCGAGGTAGTGGTCCACGAACGAATCGTTCTGGGCCGGGTCGAGCACCTCGAGCAAGGCGCTGGCCGGGTCGCCCTGGAAGGAGACGCCCAGCTTGTCCACCTCGTCCAGCAGGAAGACCGGGTTCTTGGTGCCGGCCTGCTTCATCCCCTGGAGGATGCGGCCCGGCATGGCACCCACGTAGGTGCGACGGTGGCCGCGGATGTCGGCCTCGTCACGGGCGCCGCCCAGCGAGATGCGGACATAGCGCCGCCCCATGGCCCGGGCGATGCTCTTGGCGATGGACGTCTTGCCCACGCCGGGAGGTCCCACGAAGAGCAGGATGGGACCCTTGGCGCCCTTGTCATCTTCATTGCCGGGAGCAGGACGATTCGGCTCCGGGACGGTAGCCGTGGCCACCGCCGGCTCCTCGCCACCGGTGACTACCTCGGCCGGCGTCGTCTCATCCGATTCCTCGGCGGCTTCGCGCGCCCGGGTGGCCTCGCGCAGCTGGCGCACGGCGAGGAACTCCAGCACGCGGTCCTTGACGTCGGTCAGCGCGTAATGGTCCTCGTCGAGGATTCGCTGGGCTTCCTTGAGATCCAGGTGCTCCGCGCTCCGCAGGTTCCATGGCAGCTCGGCCACGTTCTCGAGATAGGTGCGGATGACCTGCGCTTCCATGCTCTCGCGCCCGGTGCGCGCCAGGCGGGCCATCTCGCGGTCCACTTCCTTCCGCGCTTCCTCGGGCAGTTCCAGTGCCTCGATCTTGGCCTTGAGCTCCTCGAGCTCGTCGCCCTCCTCATCCTCGCCCAGCTCCTGGCGAATGCGCTTGAGCTGCTCGCGCAGGAACATTTCGCGCTGGCGCTCGCCCAGCTCTTCCTGGACGGCAGACTTGATGTCTTCCTGGGCATCGAGGACGCCGATCTGCCGCTGCACGTGGACCAGCACACGACGCAACCGCTCCTCGGCGGACAAGGTTTCCAGCAGGCTCTGCCGCTGGGCGGGTGAGATGTCGATATAGCCGGCCACGAGGTCGGCAAAGCGGCCCGGCTCGTTGACGCCGGCCAGGACCTGGTTCACCACTTCTTCCGGCAGGCCCGACTTCTGGCCCAGCTCCGCCGCACGCGCCCTCGCCTCGCGATGGAGTGCCACAAACGCGGGATCCTCGGGATTGAGCGGCAGCATCTCCTCGGCCTCGCGGACCACGGCCTGGAGATAGCCCTCGGTTTCGCTGTAGTGGATGGCGATGCCACGCCGCTCGCCATGCAGCAGGAGCTGCATGCCGGCGAGCCCACGCTGGAGCTGGCCAATGCGGGCAATGGTGCCAATGGTATAGAGTGATTCGGCGTCCACCGTTTCCGTGTTCTGGCGCTGGGAAACGGCAAAGACGAGTTTATCGGGTGTCTGCAGGGCCGCTTCGATGGCGCGCAGCGTGCCCGGGCGGCCAGCACCAATCGGTGCCGTCACCCCGGGAAACAGCACGACCTCGCGCAACGGCAGCACGGGCAGGGTCAGTCGTTCGGACATCGGTTCTCCTTGGGCGGCAGGCTATGCGTCATTGCAGCCGTCGCCTGTAACATGTGCGCAAGGCGCGCGATCTGGCAGTCTCTACGGTAAAACGGACCTGATAGGTGCACCGGGTGTGCCACGGAGGGTCGCAAGTCGCAAGTCTCAAGACGCATGCGACTTGCGACCTGCGACCCGGAGCCGGGCTTCCCCGACCACCGCCAGCGGCTTCTTTTCATGCCATCTTGGCACGACTATTCGGCACGCGAATCTCATGGGACA
>DASSOW010000249.1:0-4578 GCA_035700175.1 Gemmatimonadales bacterium
CCCCGGCACGGCACCACCGTCAGCAGCATCCTCGCCGCCGCCGACAAGGCGCTGTACAAGGCCAAGCGCGGCGGCCGCGATGCGGTCGAGGTGGCCGACGACTGAGCGCATCATGGACCCCGAATTTGTGCTGCTGGGCGACGCCCTCTGGCTGGATTTCGTCAATACCGCGCCCGAGCCGGGCGCGCGCCCCGACACCCTGCCCGACCTCGCCGCCTATCACCGGTGGACCAAGGCGTGCCGGCTTCCTTCCGATGCCAACGCCCTCGAGTTCTCGAGCATCCGTCGGGTGCGTGCCCGCCTGGTGCTGCTGGCTGACGCCCTGACCGATGGGACCCCGGTTCCGTCTCGCACGATCTCGACCATCAACCAGCTGCTGACCCGCAGCGACGGGCACGAGCAGCTGGTGCGGGAATCGGGCAGGTGGCAGGTGAAATTCCTGCCGGTGGAGGCGCCGCCAGCCCTGGTGGCGGTGGCCCGCTCGGCCGCGGCCACGCTGGCCGAATCCGAGGTGGTGCACCGCTACTGCGCCAATGACGCCTGCCGACTCCGCTTCCAGGATCGCACGCCCTTCCACGACCGCTACTGGTGCTCGCCCCTGCGAGAGTGCACGGAGGTGCCAGTAGAACGCCGACGGAGCGCACTGCGTTGAGCGTGCCGGTGGGCGGGCTGGTGACGGACCCGGCAGGTTTCTTCCAGCGCGTGGATGAGGCGCTGGGCGACCGTTACCGGCCGGAGATGATCGTGGCGGCGTCGCGCGAACGGGTCCTGTTCCGCGCCGAGGACCTGCTGCTCAAGCGACGGGTCAGTCTCCGCATCAACTTCTTTTCGGATCACGGCATTCGCGCCTGGTTCATGCGTGAGGCCGAGGCGCTGGCCCAGCTCAACCACCCTGCCATCCGTGCGCTCTATGACGCCGGCGTGATGGGTGACATCGCCTTCCGGGTGGGCAGCTGGATCGACGGCGAGGGACTGAACGAGGCGCTGCGCCGCGGCCCGCGTCCCATTCCCATGGTACACACCCTCGCACGCGACCTCCTGAGCGCGCTGGAGCATGCCCATGCCAGTGGCATCATCCTGCGGCGCCTGGTCCCGACATCGCTCCTCATCACGAACTCCGGCCACAGCACCCTGACTGACGCGCGCTTTTCCAGCTGGACCCTGCCGGCCGTGCCCGCCGACATCACGCCCACCGGACTCGAGTTCATGGCGCCTGAAGTCCGTGACGGGCAGGTGGGTGATCCGGCCAGCGACGTGTATGCGGCAGGTGCACTGCTCTACTACGCGCTCACCGGCATCGAGCCACCGCTCGATCCTGCCCGGGTGCGGCCGCCGCGGGAGCTCAGGCCGATGACGCCGGGCGCCATGGAGCGGGTGGTGCTGCGGGCGCTGAGGCCGGCGCCAGATGATCGCTACATGAACGCGGTCGAGATGCTGGAAGACTTTGCCAGCGATGCCGGCTCCTTCGAGATGCCGGCGGCGCCGGTGCCGCGCCAGGCGACCGATCACGAGGACCGCGCCCGCTTCGAGCAGCGGCTCCGCCGCGCGCTGGGCGACGACTACGAACTGCTCTCGCTGCTCGGCACCGGCGGCTTCGGCAGCGTCTACCGGGTGCGCGACCTCCATCTCGAGCGCGAGGTGGCACTCAAGGTGCTGCACCCGCTGCTGACGCGGGATCCCGAGGTGGTGGAGCGCTTCCGGCGCGAGGCCCAGCTCGCCGCGCGGCTCAACCACATGAACATCGTGGACATCTACGATATCGGCGGTCGGTCGGGGCTGATCTGGTACACGATGGAGCTGATCGAGGGGCCCAGCCTGGCGCAGCTGGTGGAGCGCAACGGCCCGCTGCCCATCGCGCGGGTGCTCCGGCTCTTGCGGGAAGCGCTCTCGGCGCTTGCGCACGCGCACGGCCTCGGGCTGGTGCACCGCGACCTCAAGCCGGAGAACATGCTGATCGAGCGCGATGGCGCGCTGCGCATCACCGACTTCGGGCTCGCGATCGCGCTGCGCGGCATGGGCAAGTTTGGCGGGGCCACCAGCCAGAGCGGCACGCCACAGTACGCCAGCCCCGAGCAGCTGCTGGGCGAGCGGGTGGACCAGCGCAGCGATCTCTACAGCCTGGCGGCGGTGGCATGCTTTGCCCTGCTGGGCGTGACGCCGTTCCCGGGACTCACCCCGGAGCAGGTGCTGGCCCGCCAGACCACGCGCCAGCTGCCTCCACTTCACGAGACGCGCTCCGATGTGAGCGAGGAGCTGGAGCGGGTGCTGTATCGTGCCCTCGACCCGGAAGTGGACCAGCGCTACCCCTCGGCGGCGGAGTTCCTGCAGGCGCTCAACCGCGCCACCGCGAGCGAGCCGGCGGGGCGTCCCGACTGGGCCCGGGCCGCGGCCCGCTGGCTTGGCCTCCCGCCCTCTGGGGATTAGCCCTCTTGACGGATTTGGCATAACATGCAAATTGTATCCCGGTTTGACCCGGTCCCCATGGCGTGCCTCCTGGAAGACACTTCCGCTCTTCGGAACCGCTCAATCTCGGGTCACACAGTGACTCATGACGCGGGACTCGCCCGCGCCCATGAGCAACCGCTCCCCTGCGTGGCACCCGCCCGCGGCGAGGGCGGTGCGGCAACCAACACGGAGTAGAGTAGCATGGCTCGCACGACCGTCACGGAGAAGTGGGTCAACGACGCAAAGGGCTTCGGCTTCATCACGCCCGAGAACGGGGACAAGGATTGCTTTGTCCATCACACCGCCATCAAGATGGACGGCTTCCGGACGCTCGCCGAAGGCGAGCGGGTGGAGTTTGACATCGTGCAGGGTGCGAAGGGCCCCGCAGCGGAAAACGTCACGAAGCCTGCCTGACCTCAGGCGACGTACGCACAAAGGGGCGGCCAGCTGGCCGCCCCTTTGTTGTTCCCCGGACCTGCCACGTCACTTGTGGCGGTAGGTCACCCGTCCGCGGGTCAGGTCATAGGGCGAGAGCACCACGCTCACGCGGTCGCCCTCGAGCACGCGGATCTTGAACTTGCTCATCTTCCCCGCCGCGTACGCGAGGATGGTGTGGCCGTTGTCGAGCTGGACGCGATAGTTGCGGTCCGGCAGGACTTCGGTCACGACGCCTTCCATCTCGATGCCCTCTTCCTTCGCCATTCGATTACTCCCACGGGGTCAGAAACGCATGGCCCGCCGCCGACACGAGCCCCGGAACTGGGACAACACTCGCACGATTGCCGCCGCAAGGCAACGGATCAGGCCGCGGCCTGCAGCGACTCCCTCAGCTCGCCCATCCGCTCCTCCACCGCCGCCACCAGCCCGGCGAGGTCGCCGGCATCGAAGGTAAAGCGGACACCGGCGGCGCGATACAGCTCCGGCAGGGGCCGGGTGGCGCCGAGGGCAAGGCCCTCCCGGTAGGCCCGCACCGCCTCGGTGCGATCGGCCAGCGCGTTGCGCCAGACCTGCAGCGCACCGATCTGCGCAATGCCGTACTCGATGTAGTAGAACGGGTAGAGGAAAATGTGCAGCTGGCGATACCAGCGCGCCACCCGCTCCGCCTCGAGCCCGCTCCAGTCCACCCCGCGCTCGAACCGCGCACGGATGTCGAGCCAGGCACGGTCCCGCGCCTCGGCGTCGTGGCCCTCACCGCTGGTGTAGATCCACGTCTGGAAGGCATCCACCGAGGCCACGTGCGCCAGCGTGATCAGCACATCTTCCAGGTGCTCCAGCTCGGCGCTCGCGGCGCCCAGCTCGTCGTAGAAACCGGCGGGCGAGGAAAGGAACGGTGCGGCCAGCAGCTCCATCGACATGGACGCGAGCTCGGCTGATTCCGACCCGGGATGGCGCTGCCAGATGTACGGCAGGTGATGCGCCTCGAGCGCATGGAAGGCGTGACCCGCCTCGTGCAGCAGCGTCGTCACGTCCTCCTCGATGCCCGAGGCATTCATGAAAATGAAGGGCTGGCCGCTGAAGTGCAGCGTGTCGCAGTAACCGCCCGGCGCCTTGCCCTTCCGGCTCTCGAGATCGAGCAGCTTCTCGTCCATCATCCGCTGGAAGTGCGCCCCGAGGGCGGGATCCACTTCCTCGAACGCGCGCCGCGCGCGCCGGGCCAGTTCCTCGCCGTTGGCAAACGGATGGATGGCCTTGTCACGCCACGGTGCCACCTGTGTGTCCCAGGGGCGCAGCTGGTCCAGGCCCAGCCGCTCGCGACGGGCGTCAAGCGCCCGCACCACCGCAGGCACGACGGTGCGCTCGATGGCCTGGTGCAATCGTTCGCAGTCAGCCGGGGTATAGTCGAAGCGATACTTGGCCGGGAAGATGTAGTCGCGGAAGTTGGCGAAGCCGGCGTTGCGTGCCACCCGCTGCCTCAGCTCGTACATCTGGTCGAAGATGGTGGCCATCCCGGCTCGCTGCTCGATGTACGGCTGGGTGACGGCGCGGAAGGCACGCTCCCGCACGCCGCGATCCCGCTCCTTGAGGAACGGCTGGAGCCGGGGCAGCGGCAGCCGCTCGCCCTCCCAGTCGGCCAGCATCCCGCCGGTGATGCGGCGATAGCCCGTGGCCAGCTCCTCGATCCGCGCCTGCAGC
>DASSOW010000250.1:0-3485 GCA_035700175.1 Gemmatimonadales bacterium
GCCGGGAAACGGTCGAGCGTGCCGGCGAGACGCTCCAGAAGATCAAGCTCGTCCTCGATCAACTGGTGCTGCTGCGCGGTAAGCAATGCCCCCGCGCTTGGTTCCTGCCCGTCTCGCCGCGCGCGACCGGGCAACTGAAACAATCGTCGGCTCATCAGGCTCCCATCAAGCCGCGGGCCAGCACCGAACTGCCCCGCGGTGACGACTTCTCACGGAGCATGGAGGATGGCGTCGATTCTGACAAGTCATAACCGCGCCAACCGCGTCCAGTTGGCGGGTCAGCCCCGGCCCGCCTCCCCTTCGGACGAAGTATCCTCAGCATCGGAAGCCTCCGCGGTTGGGGATGCGGGAGCACCGTGCGCATCGGCATACCGCGCCTCGATGCCGCCTTTCAAGTGCTGCAATTCGCCCTCTCGCGCCAACTCTTCGTTACCGAGGAAATCGCCCAACGCTTCCTTGGCCGCGCCTATCACCTTGTCCATCGCTCCTGGAGCCCGCTCGGACAGGCGTTCCGCCTGCGCCCCCCCGAACGCCGCCGCGCCCGCCGCGGCCGACTTCGCCTCGTCGAACCGCCCCTGAAGCGTTGCCCGGTCAACGTCATCGACCCACTGCCGAATCTTCCCGGCGTCCACCTTGACCTCGACGGTGCCCGCCGCGTCCTTGACGCGAGCGATCAGTGCGTCGGTGTCAACATCTCTACCGGCTTTGCCCACCGACTCCCGAACGCGGGACACAACCGCGTCCAGATCGACATCGCCGTCTCGTTCGCCGATCACCTCGGAGAGTCGCGTCTTCAATTCGTCGATTCGGTCGCTGCGACTATCGCTCATGACCGCCTCCTTCTGGTTCTTCGGCTGCGACCCTTGCTGCTACGCGGCCGGTGGGCCACCCGAGACCACCGTGCTCACAACGCGCTGATTGATCAGCGGCTGGTGCAACTGCACTGGCTCGCTTTTGGCCCGCACCCGCAGATTGATGGCCTCCACGAAGACCGAGAAGGCCATTGCGAAGTAGATGTACCCCTTCGGAATGTGCTGGCCCAGTCCCTCCGCCACCAACGTCATGCCGATCAGCAGCAGGAAGCTCAACGCCAGGATCTTGACCGTCGGATGCCGGTTGACAAACTCGCTCAGCGGCTTGGCGGCCACCAGCATGACCCCGACCGCAATCACCACGGCGATGACCGCGATCGTGATGTTCTCGGTCAGCCCGATCGCCGTGATGACCGAGTCGAGTGAAAAGACGATGTCCAGCAGTACGATCTGGATGATCACGCTGGAAAACGTGGCCGTGCCGGCGCTGGGATCCCGTTCGTGGTCCTCCCCTTCGAGTTTGTCATGGATCTCCGTCGTTGCTTTGTACAGCAGGAACAGGCCACCCCCGAGCAGAATCAGGTCGCGGCCCGTGAACGCGTGGCCAGCAACGGAGAAGAGCGGCTGCGTCAACCCGAATATGAACCCGATCGAGAAGAGCAAGCCGATGCGCATGAACATGGCCAGCAGCAACCCGACCGTGCGCGCCTTGTCTCGCTGATTCTCCGGCAACCGGTCGGAAAGGATGGAGATGAAGACGATGTTGTCGACCCCGAGCACGATTTCCAGGGCCGCCAGGGTCAGCAGCGCGGTCCAGAATGCCGGATCTGTTACCATCTCCACGTGCCGCTCCTCCTCGTACGCTCCCCGATCCGCGCCAACCCAGACGCCGTAATTCCTACCCTGGCGAGCCGGTGGCGCTACCCCGGTCCATGCGTCCGTCCAGGGTCGAACCCTCAGGGAGCACTCTTTTTCCTCCCAGCAATGTTGCCGCGAATGCGTCGCCTGATGCGATGCGTTGAGCCCAGTCTATTGGCCGGAAAAACGCCAGTTCCACCTGGCTCGAGTTCACGGCCAGCTCCAGGGCAATCCTGGACCGGGCATAGACCCCGTCCAGCGACTCGACATCAAGCGAACCAACGACCACCAGATAGGTGGTCTTCTCAGACTCGAGGCCATGCACGACCCATACCGATTCCAGCTCCCCAACCTGCTCGATGGCGGCTGCCAGCGCCGTCTCCGCCGGAATCGCCCCCACCACAAGCGCGGTGAGCGGCGGGAGCAACGGCCACGCTGGATTCGGCCGGTACAGCCGGGTGTTGCCGCGTCGCTCGTCGTGGAGCAACTCCAACCTCGCCAGTTTGTAGCACTCGTGTTGCAGGCTGCTCAGCGGCAACCCGAGGCGGCGCGACATGTCGGTCAGCGAGAAGGCCAGGTGCGGTCGGGGCAGCAGGAGCGTGAGCACCGCCGACCGCACACGGGAGGAAAAGAGCTCGGCAAGCAGCTCCGACACGATCTGCGCTTCCTGGTACGACACCCCCGGTTCCGGTCAATCCGCATCCTACCAGAGCGCCGCCCACCTTCAGGCGCGCACCCACAGCGACTGCCCGCCCCGCACCTCGTGCGCGATCTGCCCCTCCCGATGCAGATGACTCAAGTAGGCAAAGACCGTGGGCTGCAAGAGATAGAACGACGGCGCATCAGCCACCGGCGCGCCGAAACGCACCAGAAGCTCACGCAGCAGTCCCTCCGCCGTTTGCGGCTCCCCAAGAAAATCGAGTGCGGCATCGGCCACCCGCCTCGCCAGCGCCACGTTCGTGTCGATCAGCGAGCCAAGCTCCCCTTCGTTCAACACCGCGCCGTGCCCAGGAACGGCCACGCGGTAGTCAATCGTCCGCGCCCGCTCCATCGCGGCGAGATGATCAGTCAGCGAAAACAGGTAGGGGATGCGATACCGGTCCAATACGGACTCCGGCAGCACCACATCCGCGCAGAAAAACACCTCTCCCACGACGTAGCCGAGCTGTCCCGGAGAGTGTCCGCGCAGGGGAACGGCCTCGATAGAGACCCCGGCCACCTGGCAGGGCCCGGGGTGCACAATAACATCCACGGGGCTCGGATCCGCCAGCAAGAAGCCGCCGCGCAGCGAATCGGGCGGGTCGGCGCCACCGAAGAGCAGGGCCGGCTGCAGGAGCGGGTAGCGCAGGGTCGCTTCGTCGATCGCGGGCGCATGCACCTTCGCCCCCGTTCGTTTCACCACCGTCGCGTTGCCCCCGAAATGGTCGGCGTGAGCGTGGGTCGTCAGAATCGCGGCGACCTCAGCGCCGAGTTCCTCGCGCACCGTCTTCAGCGCCTTTTTGGCACTCGAATCGTTGAGTCCGGTGTCGACCAGGACGACACGCCCCTCGTCACCCGCCAGCACACCGATATTGACACCGCCAGGGATGACCCAGACGCCTTCGCCAAGCGGAACCAGATTGCCCAATGCTCCTCCTCAGACGGTCCAGACGGCTGCCGCCCTTCCGGTTGATTGACTGAAACCGTTTCCGACCTGCCGGGCAATATACTGGCCAGCGGAGAGGAGCAGCAGTGACCGTGAAGCAGAATACGGGCATTCGCCACGTCGTCGAGGTCGCGCAGTTCGACCGGCCAGCGTTGGAACGCCTTTTCGCA
>DASSOW010000251.1:0-8600 GCA_035700175.1 Gemmatimonadales bacterium
TTCATGGGCGCCGCTCCTGGTACCACCCCGACACGTCCAGTTCGAGCGACAGCATCTCGGCCACCCCATCAGGCGAACCCGGGTCTGGCGCCACCAGGCGGATGGTGCGTACTCCCATCGCGACGGGATCCTCAGCCAGGGACTGCAGGATCCTGGCGATCCCTCGCGTATCGCCCGCGAATGTGGCGTGCGCTGTCACCCGGTGGAGAGCGCCGGCGGCGGTGGAATCGGTGACTGGCACGGCCTGCTGCAACAGTGCCCCGGCCCGATCGGCCGCGAGGTTCAGCTGAGCGGAGAGGCTTGCCGAGGCCTCGGCCTCCGTCTGCCCGGCAAGGATGGCCGTATCCAGTGCGATGAAATGCCGGCGTACGCTGTCGGCACGATTCGACGTAGCCTCCACGCTCCGGACTTCATCACGTAGTCGGGCGAAGAGGCTGGCCTGCTGATCGAACTCCGAACTCGTTCGATGCCAGCGGCGCAGAAGGCCCGGCGTCATCCGCAGGAAGAACGCGCACGCCACAAGGCTGGTCGCCACCACCATGAGCCTGCGTTCACGCGATGTCATTGCCCGTTCTCCGCCGCACCGAATTGAAGCACGAACCGCTCACGCGGCTCCGGCCCGGATTGGTCGCCCACGGGGGCACCATCCAGACGCGGGCGGCTAAAGCCTGCCCGCTCCAGCGCGGCGACCACAGCCACGGCATGTCGGGCAGCACCCGTCGCCGTGCCTGATCCGAGCTCGCTTCCGGTGGCAGTCCACTCGAAGGAGGTGAGAAAGGCGCTGTCCGGCACTGCCTGAGAGAGCGCTGCCAGCGCCCCCAGGGCACGCAGTGTCAGCTCGCGCGCCGACGCGACAGAGTCGAGTGCTTCCTGAGCCTGCTCAAGTGCCATGCGGGCGGTGCGGGCGGCTGACGCCGGTTCGCGCAGCTGCGCAATGCCGTTCTGCAAATCCAGGCTTGCGCGATGCACCCGAACGGCCAGCGTGACGGCGGCCGCGCCCCAGAGCATCACCGCCACACAGGCGAGTACCACAACCTGTCGCTTCAATCGCTTCAGCCGCGTCAGGGTGGCATTACCGGACCGGAATTTGGGCCCTGCCTTCAGCCCCTCAACCCCGATGCTGCCTTCGACCAGCCCCGCCGCCTCGAGTCCTGCTCCAATTGCGTCAAGCCATTGCTGTTCCACGGCCGCAGCGACGCAGGGACCCGATGGCCTGCGCCTCCACCCTGGTCGGCGCGCCCGTGAGGCGGATGTAACCAGCGGATGGCCATTACGCCGGAAGAAGCGGCTCGACTGACTGGCAACGATCCCATCCAGCGCTCGCTGGGTTCGGACCGGGGGGACACCGTCCAGACGTCGAACCTGCAGCATCGGGCGGAGCATTTCTACATCGGCTCGAAGGCTCCGCCCCGCCGGCAGCTCGGCGGCAAGAGCCGCGATGGCCTTCTCCAGCTCGCCGGCGCCATCGAAGTCCGTCTGTGCGGCCCAGACAACCTGGCCGCGCGAGACAAGCTCGGCGTCGAGACGGCCGGCACCGACCCGAAGCCGGAGATGCCTGCTCACCACGGCTGCCTGCTGATGACGGCGAGCCGAGATTCGAGCGGAACCAGAAGCACCCGCTCGGGCGCGCGAACCTCCGACCCTGCTACGGCTGCGTCGAGCCGAGCCTCGAGCCAGACGGGCTGAAAGGCCAGTTGCGCGCTCAATTCCCTATAGGCGGCTGCCACGGTCCGCCGGGATGCGGACGATACTCGGCCCATGAGCTGGTCCAGGCTGGTGATGGGTGGCCCCATGGCTACCATGTGAATGGCTTCCGTGTCGAAGCCGGGATGGGCCCGGAGTATGGCAGGAGAAACCAGGTTCGGATTGATGCGGCCGTCACCTTCCACCGTGAACGCCGAATCGAGCCATGTCAGGGATGCACCCTCGAATCCGCGCACCAACCGGAGTTCACGCACACTGCGGAACGGTCCGTCTCGGGGCCCGTCACGCTGGCGCGCCGCATACCACGGCCGCTCGGCGCCGCGCGCCTCAGGCACCGAGTCGGCGTCGCGCCAATCCATGACTGCAGCCACCAGCGAATCGCTCCCCAGCACGGCCCGCAGTATCGCTCCGGTTGCCAGATTGAGATTCACGCGCGCGGCAAGATCGGTCACGGTCGCACGGCACCACACGCCATGCCCGAGCTCCGTGGAATCGATCACACGGACCTCCGGATGTTCGGCAAATCGTGCCTGGAGAATGGCAAGGCATGCATTCTGGGCCCACCGAATCCGCGTGATCTGGCCTCGGTTGGTGCTGAGCCTCTGCTCACGTCGCACGAGCAACAGCACGCCGCTCGTCACGCCGCCGAGCAGCGCCACCAGCCAGAGCACCGTCAAGAGCGCGAAACCGCGCCGGCAGGCCGTCATCCCCATTCAGCCGCGTGCCCCGATGATGAAGAGCATGGTGTCCACGCGTGGCCCAAGCTGGAGCCGCACGCGGACCGCCAATGGAGCGCTGACTGGAGACTGCCATTCGTTGACCCACCGCACGTTGGCACCAGGCTCCAAGAGGTAATCGAGACCCATTCTGTCGACTCCTTGCCAAAGCACCAGCGTATCCACTCCCGCGAGCATCAGCAGCCGGCCTGATCTGGCATGCAACTCAATCCGGCGGCGCTCTGGCCACCCACCGGGCGTCCGCAGGTACCCCGTGAATGCCACGGCGCTGGCGCTGCCCTCGAAGGCGCCATCAGGAGGCCGGCCGATCTCGACGGAGTGGAAGACCTCCTCCATCCAGCTCATACCGGCGGCCTCGCTCTCGATTTCCACATTGGTGCCCCGGGCACGTAGAACGCCCGATTCCACCGCACCGAAGAGCGCGTGTGCGAGCAGCAACACGGTTCCGGCGACCGCGATAGCCACCAGCAGCTCGATGAGCGTGAATCCCGCGCGGCGACTCATGGAGCGGAAGGCCGATAAAGCACTGTCACCAGCAGCTCGAGATCCGGTGCCTGTTCAGGCGCGATGCCGACACGATAGAGCGTTGGCTCAGGCCGCTGGAGGCCCACCTGAAACTCTCCAACCCTGCGGCGGCCCAGGCGCAGATCGAGATCGGCGCGTGCAAGGAGTGCATAGGCCCCCAGTACTCGGTTGGCGGCCTGGAGCTCCTGCTCGTGCATGCGTACCTGCCGCTGGGATTCCATTCCGGACTCGACTATGGCAATCATCGAGAGCCCGCTGACGGTGAGCAGGGTGAGCGCGATGATCACTTCGAGCAGGACGACGCCGCGTTCGGTACGGAGCATTGATTCTCGGGTTGGATGACTGTCGCTTCAGTCTTCGGTCGTCGGTCGTCGGTGTCACTCTGAGGTCGCGCAGCGGCCGAAGAGGCGGAGCCCGCCAGAAGCTCGGCCCCCTCGCTTCGCTCGGGGCGACAGTTTCCGACGACGGATGACGGGCGACTCTTTATTGATGGCCCATGCCTGCCGACCCTTCCAGCATTTGGCCACGTATCACGCGACCATCAGGCATGTATGTGGTCCATTCTGCCGTCCCGGCTGAATCCACCATCCGTCGACTGACCGGAAGACCCAGCGAGATGGCGGAATCGAGCAGTGTCGCACCGGAATCTTGGTTCCCTTCGCCGTTGGAGAGGTCACCGCCGGCTGCGAACGCGGCCACGCCCGCGAGGACGCCGAGAATGACCAGGGTCACGATCAGCTCGGCGAGCGTGAAGCCCCATCGATTCATGATGGCCTGAGTCCGTACACCGCCTGGAGCAGCGCCATAGCCACGAAAATCACGATGCCGCCGAACACCACTATGAAGAGCGGCTCGATGACGGCTACCATGGTGCGGAGCGCCCGCTCGCCCTCCCCGGCTGCCACGTCGGCCGCCCGTTCAGCGAGTTCCGCCAGGCGTCCGCCAGTCTCGCCCACGGAGAGGAGTTGCCCGCAGACTGGCACCACGGCCTGCTCGCTCGACAACGAATCTGCAACCCGCTGGCCGCGGGAGACTCGCTCGCGGGCCCGTCCCAGCCGCGCTGCGATCGCAGCATCCCCTGCCGACTCCATGCCCGCACCGAGCGCCGGGAGCGCCGGCATCCCGCTCCTGAGCGAGCTGGCGAAGGCTCGGCAGAATCGTCCGGACGCCAGCGAGTGCCGCACCGCGCCGATAATGGGGATCCCGAGCATGGCTTCGTATACGCGGGTGCGAAGCGTCGGCACCTGAAGCGCCCGAATGACCACGGCAGCGATGGCGGCAGCGACGAGCGCGAAGGCGAATCCGAATCGGGTGAGCATTTCTGAACCCGCGAGAAGTACGCGGGTGGAAAGCGGTAGCGACTGCCCAAGGTCAGCGAGCAGCACCGCGAAGCGCGGTACGACGACCGTGCCAATCACCAGCACCGAAATCGTGCCCGTTACCGCGAGCATGGCGGGATAGGCGAGCGATTGCCGAAGCCTGCCCAGCAGCTCGGCCTCCTGCTCGAGATGTGACGCCGCACGATCAAGAGCGGCACCGAGTTGTCCGGCACGTTCACCGGCGCCCACCATCCCGACAATCACGCCAGGCACCAATCCCATGCCGGCATTCAGCGCCGCCGCAACACTGCTTCCCTCATGGATGGCGCCGTGCGCGTCGGTGAGCAGCTGCCGCAACCGGCCGCGCGCCAAGGGGACAGAGGCCGCAACGGCGCGCTCCAGCGGGAGCCCTGCATGCACCAGTGATGAAAGGCTCCGGAACACCACCGCGAGTTCGCGCCGGCTGGCTGGGCGTGTCCGAGTAACCGCGCTTTCCCGCAGCCCTTCCACCAGCGAGAGGCCGCGAGCGAGCAGCAGGGCCGCAGCCGAGCCGGCCGACTCCGCCTTCACACTGCCGCTCACAATGCGCCCATCCGGCCGCGCGGCACGATAGCGATACGAGGTCATCGTGCAGTCGTTCCCCAGGACGTCAGGTCGGCATCCTCGCCTTCTCCGCCGGAGGCGCCGTCACGGCCGAATGTCAGCAGGTCATAGCTGGTGCGGTTGGTGTCGCCTGGACTTCGATAGATGTAGGCGCGTCCCCAGGGGTCCAGCGGAACTGCGCGCTTGAGGTAAGGCCCGCGCCAGCGCCGCGCTTCGGGCGCGCCGGCCGGCTGACGAACGAGCGCATCCAGTCCCTGGGTCGTGGACGGGTAGTAGTCGTTGTCGAGGCGGTAGGCGTCGAGCGCCAATCCGAAGATCTCGATCTGCGAGCGGGCGGCCGACACCTTGGCGTCTCCCACATTGCGAAACACCATCGGTGACACTACGGCGGCCAGAATGGCGATCACCGTGATCACCACCAGCATCTCCAGCAGCGTGAAGCCCTGCTCGGCGCGGCGCTCAGTTCTGGACGACACGGAGCACCTCCTCGACCGTCGTGAGCCCCGCCTGCGCCTTGCGCCAGCCATCTTCCATCAGCGACACCATGCCGAGTGACCGCGCGCGCTCCCGCAGCACCGGCATGGCGGACTGGGCCAGCAGTTCGTCACGGATTTCCTCGCGCAGCACCAGCAGTTCGAAGAGCCCGACCCTGCCCCGGAACCCCGTCTGCCGGCATCGGTCACAGCCACGGCCACGCACGAGCTGGGTGCCGGGCCGGGCGATGCCGCCGGTGAGCGCCAGCACTCCGGGCTCAGGCACGTACGGTTCCCGGCAGTCAGTGCAGATCCGGCGTACCAGCCGCTGCGCCAGCACGCCTTCCAGCGTGGCGGCAATCATGTAGGGCTTGACGCCCAGGTCCTTGAGCCGGCTCAGGGCGCTCACGGCATCGTTGGTGTGCAGCGTGGAGAACACCAGGTGGCCGGTCATCGCCGCCTGGATTGCGATGCCCGCGGTTTCAGGGTCGCGCATCTCGCCCACCATGAGCACATCGGGGTCCTGCCGGAGGATGCTGCGAAGCGCCGAGGCGAAGGTCACGCCCGCCTTGGTGTGGACCGGCACCTGGGTCACACCGCCGAGGTGGTATTCCACCGGATCTTCGACGGTAATGATCTTTTCCTGGCCCGGTCGGCGGAGTCCGAGGGCGGCGTAGAGCGTCGTCGTCTTTCCGCTGCCGGTCGGTCCGGTGGCGAGTACGATCCCGTGCGGCTGCTGCGCCAGTCGGGCAAATTCGCCGAACACATCCGCGCCCATGCCGAGCTGATCGAGCGAAATGGCGCCACCGCCGCGGTCCAGCAACCGGAGCACCACCGACTCGCCCACCAGCGTCGGGACGGTCGAGACCCGGATGTCCAGCTCGCGCGATTCGAGGCGGACGCGGATGCGGCCATCCTGCGGCACTCGCCGCTCGGCGATGTCGAGCTCGGCCAGCAGCTTGATGCGCGAGATGATGGCCGCCTGAAGTGAAGCCGGTGGTGTGGGCAGGTCGCTGAGCACGCCGTCCACCCGCATTCGAGCGCGCAGCCCTTCCCTGGTGGCCTCAAGATGGATGTCGCTCGCCGAGGCGTCGTGGCCTTCCCGGATCAGCAGGTTGACGAACCGGATGACAGGGGGCTGGGACGCAAGATCGCGGACGTCGGCAAGTGGCGCGTCAAAGTCGACGTTTGCACCCGCTATATGGGTATCGAGGTCGCGCACCAGCTCGATGACCGATTCCTGGGCGGCATAGGTGCGGCGGATGGCATCACTCAGCACCTCTTCGGATACCGCTTGAAACTCCAGAGTCACGTCGAAGAAATGCCGCAGGTCGTCCAGTGCGTCGGCGTCGGCTTCCCCGGCGACTGCCACCAGCATGGTGCCGTTCTCCGAGGAGATGGGCAGCAAGTGCGCCAGCTCGAAGTACTCGGCTGCGTAGTGCTCATGCACGGGCAATTGGGAAACAAGCGGTGGAGTGGTCACGGCACCTCACGGGTTGCGACCGGGAGGTGCAACGACAATGCCGTGACGTGTGGGTGAGCTAATGCGCTGTTGAGCAAAGAGTTACACGAACCGCGAGATGGTTTGGCCCCGGACATGGCAGCGGTTGGGGCCGGACATTCCACGAAATGTCCGGGCTGGCGCTGCTCAAGCCGTGCGCTCGGGCGGCAGGATCCGGCGTGTGTGTCGCTCAGTGACTCCGAGTTCCTCGGCGGCCCGGGTCCGATTGCCACCATTGCGCTTTATCGCCCGGCAGACCCGGTCTTCTGTCAGCGCGACTCGCGCAGGCTTGCCGGACGGATCGCTCGCGTCGAAGTCAAGGTCGTCCGCTTCAATGATGGGCTGATCCGGCAGCAGGGCGAGCGTTCGCGCCATGACACTTTTAAGTTCACGCAGGTTGCCGGGCCACTCATGTTCTATCAGGCGCTGGCAAGCACCGGGGGAGAGTACGGGAGCTGAGAGCCCTTCGTAGTCCGCCTCCTCCATGAGGAATTGCCGGGCCCAGTCAGGTATGTCATGCTTCCGCTTGCGAAGCGGCGGGAGATAAAGCGAGAAGGTCTTGAGTCGCCAGTATAGATCTCCCCGGAACCGGCCCTGCTCGACGCGGAGCTTGAGCGGTTCGTTGGTGGCAGCCATCAGCCGAATCCTTACGGGGATCCGTCGCCTTTCTCCCAGCCGCTGGACCTTGGACGCTTCGACCAGAGTGACGAGCAGATTCTGTACTTCGGGAGATGCCACTCCGACCTCATCCAGGAAGAGCGTCCCGTTGATGGCCTCTTCCATCGCGCCGGGCTCGCTCCGCTTGGCGCCGGTGTACGCGTGGTCGCTGTGCCCGACGAGCGTGGGGAGACCAAGAGCTTCGAGCTGTGGAGCCGGGACCGGGACGAACTTGCCCGCCCGGAACGGCGACAAATCGTGGAGTCTTTGGGCGAGCCATGTCTTCCCGGTACCGGATTCGCCGAGGAGAAGGATCGGCCGTCGCCGCTGGGCGAAGAGCCTGGCCCGGTGCGCGAGCTGCTTCATCGGGGGAGTGTGGCCAAGCAGCAGACTTTGGACGTCCGGTGGCATGATGATCCGCTTTCGATTGGGAACAGCGAGTAGTTCCAGCGATCAACGGCGCATCAACTACAGTACAAGTCGGAGTCAACGGATTATCAAACGCGACTGCGCGGGTCTGACGTGCATCGGCATAACGCACGGCGCATCGCCTGTCAGCGCGTGCGTGTCAACCGGTTTTGGAGTCGGGGTGGAACTACGATAGGAAATGCGCGGCGAACTGTCTACTTCGTTTTTCCCTAGTGAAGAATTTGACAGTTGGTAAGGCTAACTTGTTGTTGCATGGTAGAATGCGGAACTTTGTCCACAATTGCAGGTTGTCCACAGTGAAAATTCACAACCGCCGCGCGCACCATGCCGAGCGCCTTTCAGGTAAGCGCGGGATGACTGCAGCGTCGCCGTGCCGCGCGGTCGGCGAGGAACGGTGCACAGGGCTTCAAGGTGAGAGGGGGACGTGGAGAACGACCCCAAACCTCCATCCGGTGAAGAACGTGCGGTGCCGGTTCGCGCGGTGGGCCTGGCCAGGCGCGGGTTGCCCGTTAATCTTACTGGTAAGTTTCTCAAGGAGATGCACATGCCCGCGGCCGCAACCACCACCTTGTCCTCCAAGGGCCAGGTGGTCATCCCGGAAGGGATTCGCCTGCAGTTGGGGCTGGAGCCTGGCGTCCGATTCGTGGTCATT
>DASSOW010000252.1:0-2673 GCA_035700175.1 Gemmatimonadales bacterium
AGTGCGGGTGCTGGTGCAGCAGGGGGTTGGCTTTGCGGGGGAGGAGTGAGCTGTGAGCTGTGAGCTGTGAGCTGTGAGCTGTGAGCTGTGAGCTGTGAGCTGTGAGCTGTGAGCTGTGAGCTGTGAGCTGTGAGCTGTGAGCTGTGAGCTGAAAGCTGAGGACGGCCAGCAGCCAGCGCCCTCGACCCTCGACCCTCGACTCTCGACTCTCGACCGGAGCCCCGCCATGACCGACGCTTCTGCCGCCCCAGCCCCGACGCCGTCGAAGCCAAGCGTTATGGACTGCGCCGAGATCTATTACGCCCCGTCGGACGTGTTCGAGCGGCGGCGGCAAGGCAAGTTCGGCATTCCGCTGCTGGAGTATGTGATTGCGATGGCGATCGCCTTCTTCGCGACGAAGGACCTGATGCGGCCATTCTTCGACTTGCAGGCCAGCCGCCAGATGGAGCAGGCCCTGAAGCAGCATCCGGAGATGACCCAGGAACAACTCGAGCGCGGCCGCGCCATGGTAGCAAAATTTGCCGGCGTGGGCGTGATCGTGGGTTCGGCGATTGTCCCGCTCGTGGCGGGGCTGCTGATCTGGCTGGTGGCCAAGTTCGCCGGCGTCAAGCTGGAGCTGACCCAGGGCCTCGTGGTCGGCGTGTTCATGATGTTCCCGGCCATCGCGGAGTACATTGTCAATGCCCTTCAAATGGCGTTCATAGACACCTCCACACTCACCTCGAACTATGACGTCAGTATCGGGCCCTCGCGCTTCATGCATGATGCCTCCGCGGTGATGCGGGCATTGGTGGGCCACATTGACGTGTTCACCATCTGGATGGCCTTCCTCATCTACCTCGGCGTCAGGATTCTCGGGCGCACCTCGAAGCAGACAGCGGCCACCGTCGCCGTGATTCTGTGGATCATCGGTGCGCTGCCTGCCCTGATGGGCGCCATGAAGGGCAGCTGAGGAGCGACTCGTGAAAAAAGGCGGCATCTTGACCGTGGGCGCAGCGGTAGCGCTCGGGATAGCGCTGTACACCAGCACCATGTCATCCCAGAAGGTGGAATGCTTCGCGGTAGTGACCTATGAAGGCCGTACCGACAGCGCTACCGCGTCGGCGGCCGAGCGCGGTGAGGCCGAGCGCCAGGCCCGCACCACCGCGTGCGGCACCATTTCGAGCGGCATGGATGGCCGCATCGCCTGCTCCAATACGCCTCCGGCGCGCGTGCGCTGCCGGGAGCTGTAGGAGTGCGGCTCCGGGTTCCGCATCCGTTCGCCGTGCTGGTCGGCTGTATTCTCCTTGCGGCTGCCGCCACCTGGATCCTGCCGGCAGGCAGGTATCAACGACATCATGACGACGTAACCGGGCGCGACGTGGTCGTGCCCGGCACGTATGCGCGGGTGGAAGCCGCCCCGGTCGGGCCCTTCAGGGCCCTGGTGGCCATTCCCAGGGGCATTGGCGCGGCGGCAGATGTGATCGCGTTCGTGTTTCTGGTGGGTGGCGCGTTTGCCGTCGTGGAGCAGACCGGAGCGCTCCGCCGCGCGCTCACGCGCATCATCCGCGCTGCGGGGGGCCGAGGCGCGCTCGTGGTTCCCATCGTGTGCCTCGCATTTGCCGCGGGTGGCGCGCTGGAGAACATGCAGGAAGAGATCATTGCCTTCGTCCCGCTGTTGCTCCTGCTGGTGCGAGGGCTTGGCTTTGACGCGCTGACCGCCTGCGCGATGAGCGTTGGCGCTGCCGCCGTGGGCTCCTCCTTCAGTCCGATCAATCCTTTCCAGGTCATCATTGCGCAGAAGGTGGCGCAGTTGCCGCCCGGATCGGGCAGTGTGTTCCGACTCGTGTTCATGGCGATTGCGCTCGCGCTCTGGATCGCGGGCACGCTCTACTACGCCCGTCGCAACCGGCTCCCGGCGGAGCCGCTTGCCCTGGAGCACGAGCACGAAGTACGCGGATGGCGCCTGGACCTGATCCTGGTCATGATGCTCGGCGCGCTCGCCATGCTCCCCATCGGTTTGAACATGCTCGGCTGGGGGTTCGACGAGCTCTCCGCCGTCTTCTTCATCATGGGGGTGGTCGCGGGACTGCTGGCCGGGATGGGGATCAGCGGCACCAGCGAGGCGTTCGGCGAGGGATTCCGCCAGATGGCGGTGGCCGCGCTGGTCATCGGCTTCGCCAAGGCAATCTCGGTGGTGCTCGACCAGGGCCTGGTGCTGGACACCATCGTGCACGGCCTGGTCACGCCACTGACCGGCCTGCCACCTACGGCATCAGCCATTGCGATGCAGGGCGTCCAGGCGCTGATCCATGTGCCGGTGCCGAGCGTGAGCAGTCAGGCGGTGCTCACGATGCCCATCCTGGTGCCGGCCTCCGACCTCCTCGGCATCAGCCGGCAGGTGACGGTGCTGGCGTATCAGTACGGCGCGGGGCTCTGCGAGATCGTGACACCTACCAACGGCGCGCTGATGGCCATCATCGCCGCGGCCGGGGTGCCCTACGAGAAGTGGATCAAGTTCGCCCTGCCGATGTGGGGAGTGCTGATGGTGCTCGGGGCGGGGGCGATACTGGTGGCGGGATGACGGGAAGGCGGGAGGACGGGATGTAGCCCAACGGGCAACGGCATTCTTCTACGCCACAGCGCGAGGATGATACTTGGAGTCCGCGTCCGTCAACCCCTCCCTTCCGGCTC
>DASSOW010000253.1:0-3624 GCA_035700175.1 Gemmatimonadales bacterium
TGATGACGATCGCGACGCGATCGTCTTCTGGAACGAACTGGGCCGCCAGTCGCGCCTGTCATTTGCCCAGCTGCGCGTCCAGGTGGCGCGCGCCGCCGCGGCCCTCGCGGCGGCCGGTGTCAAGCAGGGTGACCGCGTCGCCGGCTACCTGCCCAATCTTCCCGAGACCATCATCGCCATGCTCGGCGCCGCAGCCCTCGGTGCCCTCTGGTCATCCTGCTCGCCCGACTTTGGCGTGAAGGGCGTGGTGGACCGGTTCGGCCAGATCTCGCCGCGCGTGCTGGTGACCGTGGATGGCTACCGGTATGCCGGCAAGAAGATTGACCTGCGCTAGCGTGTGCGCGCCGTGGGCGAGGCCATCCCCGCCATCGAGCGCATCGTGGTGGTTCCCTACCTCGTGCCGACGCCGGACCTGGACCAGGTGCCGGGGGCAATATCGTGGCCCGACTTCCTCTCGGATCTCGAAGGATTGTCGGAGCCGGTCTTCACCCGACTCCCGTTCGATCATCCTCTCTACATCATGTATTCGTCCGGCACCACGGGACTGCCCAAGTGCATGGTGCACGGTGCCGGCGGCACCCTGCTGCAGCACCTCAAGGAGCTGGTGCTGCACACCGACCTCACCCGCAGCGACCGGATCTTCTATTTCACCACCTGCGGCTGGATGATGTGGAACTGGCTGGTGTCCTCGCTTGCCGTGGGTGCCACCGTGGTGCTGTACGACGGCGCGCCGCTCAGTCCGACCAAGGGCCAGTTGTGGGACATGGCAGCGGCCGAGGGCATCACCGTCTTTGGCACCAGTGCGAAATATCTGGCGCTGGCGGAGAAGGAGGGGCTGTCGCCGGCGCGCAGCCATGACCTCGGTGCCCTGCGCGCGATCCTGTCCACCGGCAGCCCACTGGCCGAGCACAGCTACGATTATGTCTATCGCGACATCAAGCAGGATGTGCACCTGGCCAGCATCAGTGGCGGGACCGATATCATTTCCTGCTTCGCGCTGGGCAACCCGATCGCGCCCGTCTGGCGTGGCGAACTGCAGACCCGCGGCCTGGGCATGGCGGTCGAGATCCTGCATGGCGAGCCGGGCGGCACGCCGGTGCGCGCGCCACGGGGCGAGCCCGGCGAGCTCTGCTGCACGAAGCCGTTCCCCAGCATGCCGGTGCGGTTCTGGAATGATCCGGACGGCTCGCGCTATCATGACGCGTACTTCAGCACGTACGAGAACGTCTGGCGCCACGGCGACTGGGCCGCGCTCACGGAGCACGATGGCCTCATTATCTATGGGCGGAGCGATGCCACGCTGAATCCGGGAGGCGTCCGTATCGGCACCGCCGAGATCTATCGGCAGGTGGAGCAGTTGCCGGAGGTGGTGGAAAGCCTGGTGGTGGCGCAGGACTGGGAAGGCGACACGCGTGTCGTGCTATTCGTACGCTTGCGCGGCGGGCTGGAGCTGGACGATGGTCTGCGTGACAAGATCCGCCAGCGTATCCGGGACGCCGCCTCGCCGCACCACGTGCCGAGGCGGATCGTGCAGGTCGCCGACATCCCGCGGACCATCAGCGGCAAGATCACCGAGCTGGCCGTGCGCAATGTTATCCACGGCCGTCCGGTCACTAACGTTGATGCGCTGGCCAATCCGGAAGCATTGGAGCTGTTTCGGGACCTCAAGGAGCTACGGGAATGAGTCGCATGTCACAGGTCGCAGGTCGTGGGTCGCGAGTCAAAGGTCGCGGGTCACGGGTCGCGGGTCACGGGTTGCGAGCCGGCGTTCGGCGCCTGGCGTACGGCGTCCTGGTCGTCGCATTGGGTCTTCCCGTCGCCCTCCACGCCCAGCAGCGAGTCCGCGCCCGCGACCTGGGCGTCGCTCCGGGGCGGTTGACGCCGGGACCCAACAACGCCATCACCGACGTGCCAGGCGTTCGCGTGGGGCAGGTGACCCGCATGGTGGGCGATTCGATTCGCACTGGCGTTACCGCAATTGTCCCGCACGGTGGAAACACCTTCTTCTCCCGGGTGCCCGCGGCCATCGTGGTCGGCAACGGATTCGGCAAGCTGCTTGGGGTCACGCAGGTGCAGGAGCTGGGGGAGCTGGAGACGCCGATCCTGCTTACCTGCACGCTCTGCGTGTGGCGTGCCGCTGATGCCATGGTGGACTACCTGCTCCACCAGCCCGGCATGGAGCGCGTGCGCTCCATCAATCCGGTCGTGGGTGAGACCAATGATGGCTCCCTGAACGACATTCGTGAACGACCGATCCGCGCCGAGGATGTCGTCAAGGCACTGACGTCGGCTGACACGGGCAAGGTGCAGGAGGGGAGCGTTGGCGCCGGCACCGGGACGATTGCCTTCGGCTGGAAGGGCGGGATCGGGACGTCGTCTCGTCTGGTTGATCCGGCGCGGGATGGGGCGGCTGCAAGCCGCCCGTACAGCGTGGGTGTCCTGGTGCAGAGCAACTTCGGGGGCGCGTTCACGGTGATGGGCGTGCCGATGTGGAAGGAGCTGCGGCGGACACCGCCGCCGGCTGGCCGGCGGAACGCCGCCGACGGCTCGATCATGATTGTCGTCGCCACGGACGCACCGGTGTCCGACCGCAACCTCCGTCGCATGGCGTCGCGCGCGCTGATGGGGCTGGGCCGGACGGGCGGTTATGGCTCGAACGGCTCTGGCGATTATGTCATCGCCTTCAGCACCGCCGAGTCGGTGCGGCGGACGGGTGAAGGACCGATACGCCAGGTCAGTGACCTCGATAACGACGCGATGTCGTCGCTGTTCGAGGCCGTCGCCGAGGCAACGGAAGAAGCGATCTACAACTCGCTGTTCATGGCGACAACGGTAGAGAGCCGGGGTGGCCGGGCGGAGGCGGTGCCGCTGGACCAGGTGCGCGCGGCGCTCAAGCGGCACGGCATCGGGGCGCCATAGCCGGATGCTGCGCTCCAATTCGGCGCGGCTGCAGCTGGTTCTGGCGGCCGCACTCTTCTCCACCGGTGGCGCGGCCATCAAGGCGGCGTCGCTCACCGGGTATCAGGTGGCGAGCCTCCGCTCGGGGATCGCGGCGCTCACCCTCTTCCTGCTGCTGCCCCAGGCGCGCCGCGGGTACACGTGGCGTTCGATGGCGGTGGGCGTGACCTACGCTGCGACGCTGCTGCTGTTCGTGCTCGCCAACAAGCTCACTACGTCGGCCAACACCATCTACCTGCAGAGCACGGCACCGCTCTACATCCTCCTGCTCGCGCCTTTTCTGCTCAAGGAACCGATCCGGCTCAAGGATCTCTGGTTCATGGTGGCCATCGCCGCGGGGATGATCCTGTTTTTCGTCACGCGCCAGGCGCCGCTCGCCACCGCGCCCGATCCGCGGACGGGGAACTTGCTGGCCGCGCTCACCGGCCTCACGTACGGGCTCACGGTCATGGGATTGCGCTGGCTGGCGCGCGGGCCCGAGCGTGGATCGCAGATGGCGGCTATGGTGACGGGCAACGCGCTGGTATTCCTGCTGGTGCTGCCCGCCGCGCTGCCGATCACCGGCGCCTCGGTCGTGGACTGGAGCGTGGTCACCTACCTCGGGGTGGTCCAGATTGGCGTGGCGTACATGTTCCTGGCCAAGGGGATCGAGGGCGTGCCGGCGTT
>DASSOW010000254.1:0-3066 GCA_035700175.1 Gemmatimonadales bacterium
CCCTGCCGCGCGGCCACACCATCCAGGTCGAGCTGAAGCGATCGGCGCGCGACATGGACGGCAACCGCCTCAGCATCCGCTGGCGCTTCGAGACGAAGGCGCCACGCGTGGCACCGGCGGCGGCCGGCACGTCGGCTCCGCCCAGCGGTCCCGCCCCCAGGACCGGCGGCTCGAACGCGCCGGCCGGGACGCTGGAGTACGCGCTGTGGCTGATCAACCAGTCGCGGGCAGACTACGGATTCGGGCCGCTGCGCCTGGACTCGGCCATCAGCCAGGTGGCCGCCGACCATGCCTGGGACCAGATCCGCTACAACTACTTCAGCCACACCGGCCGCGATGGCTCTCGGGTGTCCGATCGGCTGCGTCGGGCGGGCATCAGCTTCGGCTGGTCCGGCGAGAACATGTGCTACTACAACGGCATGGGCGTGCGCGCCATGCTCGACTGGTGCCATCGCACCTTCATGAGCGAGCCATATCCGGGCGTTGCCAACCACATCGGCAACATCCTCAGCGGCCACTACACGCGGGTGGGCGTCGGCATCGCGCAGAGCGGTGGCAAGGTCATCATCGTGTGGGACTTCGCCGGCTAGCCACGGCCCCTGGCCCCGCACCACTTCCCGCCGATGGAGCGCCGGCAGCCCGCTGCGCGGCGCCTCCGTCGGTGCCCGGCCACGCTCAGACCCGGTGCTACACTCCCTGACCGATGCCTCCGAGGAAGCGCGCCCTGGGACATGATGCGCCCCGCATAGGATGGCAGCCATGAGTCCGCCCAGAACGCTCGTCATCGTCGAGTCGCCGGCCAAGGCGCGGACGCTGGCACGATTGCTCGGCGATGAGTTCCGCGTCGAAGCCAGCATCGGTCACGTACGGGACCTGCCCGACAACGCGAGCGAGGTGCCGGCCGCCATTCGCGACAAGCCCTGGGGCAACATGGGCGTGGACGTCGAGCACGGCTTTCAGCCGTACTACGTGGTGCCGCGGAGCAAGGCCGCCCGCATTCGAGACTTGAAGGCAGCGGTCCGGGATGCGCAGGAGATTCTGCTCGCCACGGACCCTGACCGCGAGGGTGAGTCGATCAGCTGGCACCTGAAAGAGGTGCTCAAACCGGCCGTGCCGGTGCGGCGCATCGAATTCCACGAAATCACCGAGGAGGCCGTCCGCTCCGCGATCGCCCACGCGCGCGAGATCGACAACCAGCTGGTGGACGCACAGGAGAGCCGCCGCATCGTCGACCGTCTTTACGGCTACATGGTGTCGCCGGTACTCTGGAAGAAGATCCAGCGCGGCCTCTCGGCCGGACGTGTCCAGAGCGTAGCGGTCCGACTCGTCGTCGAGCGGGAGCAGGCGCGCCAGCGCTTCCGGGCGAGCACGTACTGGGACCTCGAGGCAACGATTTCCGCGGCGGAGAGCTCGTTCCGGGCGACGCTGGTGCGCCTCGGTGATGAGCGAGTGGCCAGCGGCCGCGACTTCGATCCAGATTCCGGCGAGCTTCGACAGGGAAATGCCCGCCGGCTGGATGAAGCCGAGGCGGCAGAGCTGCGAACGGCTCTACTCGATCAGCTGCCATGGAAGGTGACCGCGGTCGACGAGCGACCGGGACGCCAATCGCCCTCGCCGCCATTTACAACCTCGACGCTGCAGCAGGAGGCGAACCGCAAGCTCGGCTTCTCCGCCGATCGAACGATGAATGCCGCCCAGCGCCTCTTTCAGGAGGGAGTCATCTCCTACCACAGAACAGACTCCACGACCCTCAGTGAGCGGTCGCTGGCGGAGGCTGGGTCCGCCATCCGGGAGCTCTATGGCGCCGAATACCACGGCGGCCCGCGGCACTATCGCACCCGGGTAAAGAACGCCCAGGAAGCGCACGAGGCCATCCGGCCGACTGATTTCGCCCGCACGCCCGAGGCTCTCCGAGGAGCCATGGGCGCAGACGAGGTGCGCCTCTACGAGTTGATCTGGAAACGGGCGGTGGCCTCACAGATGACCGATGCACGCGTTGTGCGGACCACCGCCGAGATCACCGCCAGCACGGACAACGGGCCTGCCGTGTTCAGCGCCAGCGGCCGAACGGTGCCCTTCGCCGGCTTCCTGCGGGCGTACGTCGAAGGCTCTGACGACCCGGCCGCCGAGCTGGGGGACCAGGAGACCGTGCTCCCTCACCTGGAGGCGGGTGACCTGATCACATCGGACGAGCCGCTCGCGCTGCGCGCACTCGAGGCCCGGCACCACGAAACTACACCGCCGGCCAGATATACGGATGCTTCCCTGGTGAAGCGACTGGAGGAAGACGGCATCGGGCGCCCTTCGACCTATGCCTCGATCATCTCGACCATAGAACGGCGCGGCTACGTATGGCGACAGGGCAAGGCGCTGGTGCCCACGTTCACGGCCTTTGCCGCCACGCAGCTGCTCAAGGAGCACTTCGCGGCGCTGGTCGAGCTTGGCTTCACGGGGCAGATCGAGCAGAACCTTGACGAGATCAGCAAGGGAGAACGTCGGCGGGACGAATTCCTGGAGACGTTCTACTTCGGCGATCACGACAACTCGTGGCCTGGACTGCGACCGCTGGTCGAGAACGAGCCTGAGATTGCCTACCCGGCGATTCCACTGGGCACGGACCCTGAGAGTGGCGTTCCGGTGGTCGTGCGCATCGGCCGCTTTGGACCGTATGTGCAGGTCGGCGAGGGCGACGACGCCGTCAACGTGTCCGTGCCGGAGGAAACACCGCCGGCCGACCTCACCCTGGAGGCTGCGCTCCAGCTCGTGCAGACGCGCGCCAACGGCCCCACCACGCTGGGCATTGATTCCGCTTCGGGCCTGCCGATCTACCTGATGTCCGGACGGTTTGGACCGTATGTCCAGCTCGGAGAGACGCCGGAGAAGGGGAGTGGCGAGAAGCCGCGGCGAGCATCGTTGACCAGTGGTGATGATCCATCGGCCATCACCGCCGAGCGGGCACTCGCGTTGCTTTCGCTGCCGCGCTCCGTGGGTCGCGACCCGGACTCGGGAGAGGAGATCGTCGCCAACTTCGGGCGCTTCGGTCCGTACGTGAAGCGCGGAGACGAG
>DASSOW010000255.1:0-2255 GCA_035700175.1 Gemmatimonadales bacterium
TCGATCCACCGGTAGATGATGTCAGCATTAGTAGTATCGCCTACAACCTCGAACCGAACTCCTGCTCCTGATTCGGACCAGAGCTCCAGGGCCCGGCTGACGAAATTGGCCATCCGGGGCCGGAAGTCGGGGGTGTCGCCATCCACGATGGCGACGCGCAGGGGCAGGCCGGCACGGTCGGGCCAGCGCCGCACCACGGAATCAGTCGAGAACAGCAGGGAGTCCAGGTAGGTGGACATGCCGGCGCGGACGATCTGCTGGCGCGCGGCCAGCCGAGCCAGCCGGTCGATGGTCGGGGTGGCGGAGGCAGCCTGGGAGGTGGGCTGGAGCCCCGAGTCCCGGGACGGCGCGCGGGGACCGGGGCCGGCCGTCGAGGCGGCCGCCACAGGCAGGGTCAGGGTGTCGCGGACCTCATGCAAGTGCTGCAACCGGTCCACGAGTACCACGACCGCAAGTCCCAGCGTCAGAAGCGGTAGGGCGAAACGTTTCATAGTGTCCAGGTCAGGATGCCCCGTCTGGTGCAAGGGCCGGGCCGCTTGGGTAGCGCAGGGCCCCGGCGGTGCCTAACATTGGCCCACGATTATGCGTTCGTTTGCCAAGGCCCTGGTTCGCTGGCGCTGGATCGTCCTGGCGGTCTGGATTCTCCTGGGCGCCATCGCGGCCATCCGCGCTCCCGCCACACCCGAACTCCTCAACATCCGCGGCGGCAGCGACAAGCTGACCGAGGCGGCGCTGGCGGAGCGCGCGCTCAAGACCCGGTTCAGCCAGTCGCTGAGCGATTTCTTCGCGCTCACCATCGAGGGACCGGCGCCGTTCGACAGCGGCCGGCCGAAACTGGTGCTGGACAGTCTCACCAGCGTCCTCCGCCAGGCGCCCTACATCCGCTCGATCGTTTCCTGGCCCGCCACGCACGATTCCACGTTCATCAGTCATAACCACCGGGCCACTTTCCTGGTTCTGGCGCTCACCGTGACCGGCAGCGACACCGTGGCCAGCCTGGTGAAGCCGATCCGCGCGACGGTCGCACAGACGCTTCGCACTTTTCACGATGGCGAGCAATACGCGGTGCACCTCACCGGCCGCTCGCCCCTGGATCTCGACGTCCGCCAGGTGAGCACCGAGGACAGCAAGCGGGGGGAGGCCCGGCTGCTGCCGCTCACGCTGGTGATCCTGGTGCTGGCCTTCGGCGCGCTGGTGGCGGCGGCGCTCCCGCTGGTGATCGGCTTCCTCGCGATCGCCGTCTCGCTCACGATCATCGGGCTGCTCACCCGCATCACGCCGATGTCCATCTTCGTCCTCAACATGACGACGATGATCGGCCTGGGTGTCGGCATCGACTACTCGCTGCTGGTGGTGACGCGCTTTCGCGAGGAATTGCGGCGCGGCGTGCGCCGGCGCGAGGCCGCCGTCAACACCATGATCACCGCCGGCAGCGCCGTGGTCACCTCCGGCCTCACCGTGGTGGTGGGCTTTGCCGCGCTCCTCTTCACTCCCCTCATCGAGACCCGCAGCGTGGGCCTCGGCGGGCTGGTGGTCGTGGCGGTGGCGGTGGTGCTCTCCACGACGCTCCTCCCCGCCCTGCTCGCGATCATCGGCCGGGACATTGACCGGCCCAAGTGGCTCGCCCGCCGGCTCGCCTGGTACCACTCCCCCCGCGGCTGGGAAAAATGGGCTCGCACCCTCGCCCGCCACCCGGTGCGCGCGCTCACGCTGGGCGGGATGGCCATCGCCCTGCTCACGGCGCCGCTCTTCCTGATCCGCATCGGGCTCCCCGCCCGCAACTGGTGGCCCACGGCAACGGAAGCGGGACGCGGGCTCGAGACCCTCGAGCGGATGGGGGTCGCCGGCTACATCCAGCCGGTCCGGGTGGTGGTCGAGGTGCCCGAGGGACAGAACGCCGTGAGCGCCGCGTCGCTCCGCGGACTCATGGCGCTCAGCGATTCGTTTCGCGCCGATCACCGTGTCCGCGAGGTGCGGAGCCTGGTGGACCTCGGCGGCCGCAAGTCCATCCTCGAGCTCTCGGCCTTTTACAGCGAGCTCGACAGCGCCCGTGCCCGGTACGGCGACTTCATTGACGCCTACCTGAGCCGGGACGGCCGCGTCACCCTGCTGGATCTCATCCCCGCCGACACGACCTCGCTCACCTCGACCCAGGAACTGGTCCGGAGCGTCCGCGCGACCATCGCCACCCACCGCCCGAAGCAGCTCCGGGACGCCACCATCCGGGTGGGCGGCTACGCCGCGAGCGCGCTCGA
>DASSOW010000256.1:0-2711 GCA_035700175.1 Gemmatimonadales bacterium
AGCCCGGCACCGCCGTGAACGATCCGGCCCGTTCCATCGCCGACCGGATGAACGACAGGTTGTCCATGGCCCGGTCATGCAGGGCGGCTGGAGGAGAGGGCGCGGGGCGGCGGCCGTCCATGATCTACTTTACACAATAAAGTAAGAGCCATCCGCCGTCAACCCGGCCCGCGCCCCGGATGGGCATGGGCCCGGTTGCGGGAAGCCTCAGAGCGCCGACGTGCAGTGGGGGCACTTCTTGGCTGCCAGCGGAATGGCGGTGGCACAATAGGGACAGTCCTTCGTGGTGGGTGCGGCAGCCGGAGCCGGACCCTGCATCTTGTTCGCCGCACGGACCACGAGGTAGACGCAGAACGCGACGATCAGGAACGCCACGATCGAGTTGATGAACATGCCGTAGTTGAGCGTGACTGCCCCGCCCGCCTTGGCATCGGCCAGTGAGGCGTAGGGTCCGGGATGGGCCAGCCCGTCCTTCAGCAGCAGAAACTTGTCCTTGAAGTCCACGTGACCGAGCGCCAGCCCGATCGGCGGCATGAGGACATCGTCCACCAGTGACTTCACGATCGTGCCGAACGCCCCGCCGATGATGATACCGATGGCCATGTCCAGCACGTTGCCGCGCATGATGAACGCCTTGAAGTCCTTGAGCATGTGCCCCTCGCTGTGGGTAGGCCTACGGGAGAGACCTCGGAACACCGGCCAGGAAATCCTTCGCCGTCTCCAGGTCCTCGAAGGCCCGGAGATCCCGGCCGGTCAGGTGCATGATCGCGCTGAACACCGCCCGCATGAGGCCGGAGAGCCCGACCACGGCACCGACCCGGACCCAGGGCGCGTTGTGCTCCGCCAGCTCGCGCACGGCGGCAAGCACGTCGGCGTCGAAGTTCGCCCCGGCAACATGGGTGAGGGTGCGCAAGGTCCCGTCCCGCGGCAGGTCGGCCACCAGCTCGCGGGTCTGCCGGATCAGTGCCAGGGCTTCGTCCCGGTGCTTGACACCGGCGTAGTCGAGGAACAGAATCGGGACTCCGTGATGCGCAATGAATCGGGTACCGGGCATCGGGCTCGTCAGGGTGGCGTGCGCGATCGCTTTCCAGAACATATAGGGCTGCCCGCGTCCGCGCGGAAGAGGCCCGCCGGCCGTCCTGTGCGCACACCGGACCCCGGCGCGTCCCCACCCGCACACCTGACGGAGCACGGCTGATGCGATCCTGGCGGCGGTCCCCCACCGCGCGTGGCGGTCTTGTGCTGCTCCTCCTGCTGGGCGCCTGCTCCCATGGCGAGCCCTTCGCTCCCGGCACCTACGGCAGCAGCGAGCCGTTCCAGAACACCGTTCCCCTGCGCCTGACCTACGGCGGCGGGACCGACCCTGCCTGGCTCGACACCGGAACCATCATCTACAGCTTCGAGTCCAGCGATCACCGAACCAGCGCCGGCCTGCCTGACGAATGCCTCGGCCTGCTGCCGGCCTCCGGCGGCCGTCGCACCAGGGAGATCTGCAGTCGCTCCCGCCTGGATGCCGACACCCTCGACAACTTCTACCTCGCCGCCGCCCTGGCTGACAGCACCCTGGCGTTCGTGGCCGATCACATCCCCCTGGGCCTTGGCTCAAGTCTCGGCGGCGGGATCATGGTGGCTCCGTTCGACTCCGCCCCGCACGGCACGGTCCTCAGGAGCTTCCCCTTCGCGAGCAGCGATGGATTCATGCTGTTCCCCGGTTCGCTGCGATGGCTGGGGTCGGACGCGCTGGTCTTCCTGGCTGACGAGCAGGTAAGCGTCGAGCCCTGTCCCACCTGCGATCCGGACGTGTATGACCGGTGGAAGAACGTCTTCCGCGTTGGGACCGCGGGCGCCGCACCGGCCGAGATCATCCCGGGCACCCGGTTCGCCACGTCTGCTGCGCCGGGCGCGTCAGGCTCGGAGCTCTACCTCACCTTCGGCAACGACAGCCTGCTGGTACGGCGCGACCTCGCAGCCGGCGCCAATACCGTGGTGGCCAACTTCGGGCCCGACGCCTGGCCCAGGGACGCCGATTACGCCGCCGGCCGCATCGTGCTGGTCCTGGGCGGAAAGGTCGGCCATCACACACTCACCGAGGGTACCGAGGAGACCCCCGTCCAGGCCGATGATCAGGGTGGCTTGCTCGCCGTCGTGGACGCGGCCACCGGGACGACCGCCGTGCTGGCGACGCCGGGCCTTTTCTTCCGGCGCCCCCGCCTCAGCCCCGACGGACGGTCCATCGTTGCCGAAGGATATGCCGTGACCATCAATCCGGTTCCCGGCGGTGCTGATACCACCGTGTCGCTGACCGGCGACATCTACCGGATGGAACTGCCATGAACGGCCGAGGCGGTGCGGCGATCGCCGCAGGTCTGGTCGTGATGCTGCTCACTGCAACAGCCCCGGCCGCCGCACAGTCGGCCGGTGCCGTCGCAGGGCGGATCACCGACAGCGCCTCGGGACTGCCGGTCAAGGGCGCACTCGTCACCCTCGACGAGGGGCGGCGCGGCGGCGTGACCGACAGCGCCGGCCTCTACCGCATCCGCGAGGTGCGGGCCGGCGTCTACACCCTCCACGTGCGCGCCCTGGGCTACGCCCCGGTGCGGCGGGACAGTCTGCTGGTGCAGGCAGCCGGCACCAGCATCGCGAACGTGGTGCTCCGGCCGCGCACCGTGGAACTGGCCCCGATCATCGTGGAATCGGCCGACCGGGTGCTC
>DASSOW010000257.1:0-4409 GCA_035700175.1 Gemmatimonadales bacterium
GATGACATACCTCCGCCCGACCCTGATACCGCGACCCGTGACCCGCGACTCGTGGCCCGGACCTCCATCCATCCCACACCACGGAACTCCGCCCCATGTGCCGCAACATCCGCCCTCTCTTCAATTTCGAGCCCGCGACCACGCCGGATGAGGTGCGCGATGCCGCGCTGCAGTTCGTGCGGAAGGTGTCGGGCTTTACCAGGCCGTCCCAGACCAACGCACCCGCCTTCGACCGCGCCGTGGATGAGGTGAGCGAGTCCGTGATGCGCCTGCTCCAGAATCTCCAGACCTCGGCGCCGGCCAAGGATCGGGAGGTGGAGGATCGGAAGTGACGCACGCACAGACCCCGCCTCCTAACTCCCTCTACGCCACCACCCGCTTCCGCCTCACGGCGATTCCTGACAGCTGGCCGTCCGCGTTCGTCATCATCACGGCGTACGCACCGACCGGCCAGCGGTGGTCCGATGCCGAGAACGCCGCTACTGACCAGAGGCTTTCGGCCGAGATCGAGGCGCTCGGGGTCTGGCACCGGCGCATCACTGGCTATTCTCCCGACACCGGCCATGCCGAGCCGGGCTGGGCGGTCAAGCTGCCGGTGGAAACGGGTCGGGAGATCGGCCGCCGGTTTCAGCAGGATGCGATCTTCGTGATCCGTGCCGATGCGCTCGGCTACGTCAGCTGCAGCGGCGATAGGAAGGTCATCTGGTTCGGGGCGTTTCGGGAACGGGTGGATGTGGCGCTACAATAGATCGCTCTTCCAGGTCCTGCGTATTTTGGGTGCTGCTCGCAAGCTCGCAGCGCGTAGCTTGTGTTCATGCCGGATGCCGTGCCCCCATTCCGATATCTGTTTGTCGATGAAGCCGGAGACTTGACGATCTTCGGGCGACACGGTCGTTCGCTGATCGGGAGCCCTGGAGTCTCACACGCCTTCATGGTGGGCTTGTGTGAACTCGCCGATCCCGCCGCTGCGCAGAGCAGGCTGGACCAGCTGCGCGCCGACCTCCTGGCTGATTCCTACTTTCACGGCGTGCCGTCCTTCAAACCCGAGCAGAACAAGACCGCGGCGGCGTTCCACGCCAAGGACGATCTGCCTGAAGTGCGGCGGGAAGTATTTCGCCTCATCCCTTCCTTCGCGCCGAAAATCGTGGTGGCACTTCGCCGCAAGCAGGCGCTCGCACGTGAGTTGTACCGGCCTTCGGGGCTGAAGCCGAGCCTCCACTCGGTCTACGATCGCCTTGTCGTAGCGGTCTGCCGGGACCGGCTGCACAGCGCTGACAGCCACCAGATCGTCTTTGCACGGCGCGGTAAGCGCGATCGCGACGCGGCTCTGAATACAGCTATCAAACAGGCAAAGTTCAACTTCAACCGAAAGTGGGGCACTGCGCATGACAGGCCGGTCGTCGTCCGGTCCGCCTCCCCGTCGGAGTACGCCGGCCTTCAGGTGACCGACTATCTGCTGTGGGCGCTGCAGCGATTGGTGGAACGCCGGGAAGACCGCTATTTCGGCGCGGTGGCGGGTCATTTCAGACTGATCATGGATCTGGACGACGCAAGGCGGAGGCGGTACGGCGAATGGTACAGCGACAGCAATCCACTGTCTCTTGAAAAACTGATGCCCATCACCTCCGGCTAGGTTCGCCGAGGCGAACTCACGGCATGGAGCCGACGTTCGCCGGACGTGACGGACAGCATGAAGCTATGACGATCGCGTCCGATGGGCAACTTGTTGCCCCGTCTCCCGCGCCCCCACCTTCCCGCCCCGACTACCGCAGCCTAGTTTCGAGCCGTGCACCCCGAGGCATACCCATGAGCAGCGATCCAGGACCTTCTCGCTGGGTCGGCGACCCCCGCTGGTTCATCTGGGACGACGGCTTCATGGCCCTCGGCCGGAGCGAAGGGATCGTGCCACCCCACGACCATCACGCCATCCAGGTGGTGCTCGCCGTGGACGGCATGGTCGGGATCCGCGCCGATCCCGGCGACTGGCAGCTGGCAACCGGCGTCATCGTCACCCCGGACTTCACCCATTCCTACAACGGCAATGGCGCCTCCGGCGCGATGCTGTTCGTGGACCCGGAATCCACAGAAGGGGTGTGGCTCCGGAAGTCCGCGCGGGACGGGATCACGATCGTCCCCGAGGTACGGGTGGCGCCCTGCGCCGGAGAACTGCGACGCTCCCTCGAGCACCCGCTGGACGGGCTCGACATCGGCGCCCTGGTGCGGCACTGCATGCAGTGCCTCACCACCGGCACTCCCCCGCGCCGTCAGCTCGATGACCGGGTGACACGGATTCTCTCCCATATCCGCCAGGCCGACGACCTCCGCATGTCGATCGAGGACGCCGCCGAGCTGGCGTTCCTGTCGCCCAGCCGCTTCGCGCACCTGTTCAAGCAGCAGGTGGGACTCCCATTCCGCCGCTACATGCTCTGGCGCAAGCTCACCCGCGCCATGCTGGTCATCGGACGAGAACAGACGATCTCGACCGCCGCCCACGCAGCCGGCTTTGCCGACGCCGCCCACCTGACCCGCACCTTTCATCAGATGTTCGGCATCCCACCCTCCGCCATGATGCGGGGGGAGTGCTTCGAGATCCCCTCGCCATTCGCCCCGTCAGGCGCCACGCTGCCACCGGTATAGCAGGTTTATTCAAGAGATTCAGCCGTCTCGTTCAATCGTCGCCACCCTCCGATCCCTAGCTTGTCCCCTGTCAGCAGCAATGGTAGCGGTATCACACCTTGAGGGGGGAACGACATGCAGAATCATTGCGAGATGGAACCGCGGCAGGATCTCAGCACCTACGAGTACACACCGCTTGTAACCACTCCAGGGCGCGAGGTGGTGGTCGAGCTGGAGGCAGCCGCTCGGCCGTGGGACATCGGCGGCGGCTTTGCGCCGCTCGACGGCTGGTCCTACAACGGCATCGTGCCGGGTCCCGTGCTCGAGGCCCGTCAGGGCGATACCCTCGTGGTCCGCCTGACCAACAAGCTCGATGAACCCACCACCATCCACTGGCATGGGCTCCGGCTGCCGGCCCCGATGGATGGTACGCAGGACGTCCAGCAGACCGTGGCGCCCGGTGAGCGGTTCGAGTATCGGTTTGCGCTTCCCGACGCCGGCACCTTCTGGTATCACCCGCACACCAACGAGACGGTGCAGCTCGAGCGCGGGCTGTACGGGACGCTGGTGGTCCGCGGCGACAATGAGCCGGTGGTGGATCGCGACCGGGTACTGGTCTTCGACGACGTGCTGGTGGACCGGGAAGGCAGGATCGCCGCACCAGGCGGCGTGATGGAGCGGCACAACGGCCGCCAGGGCAACGTGCGGCTCCTGAACGGTCGAGTCCGGCCGACACTTGATATGGCGGCGGGGCAGGTGGAGCGGTGGCGGCTGGTGAACGTGTCGAGTGCGCGCTATGTGAACTTCTCGCTCTCGGGGCTGCCTTTCCGGATCATCGGGAGTGACGGCGGCCTGATCGAGGCGCCGGTAGACGCCACCGAGGTGCAGCTGCCGCCGGCTGACCGGGTGGAGATCCTGGTCGGTCCCTTCGCCGAGGGACAGGTGTTCGACATCCAGTCGCTCAGGAGCCGCGGGTTCATGTCACGCCAGGCCTCCAACTACGGCATGGTACGCGTCGGTGTCGCGGAGACGTCGGTCGCCGAGATTCCCGCCAGGCTCCGCGCGATCGAGCCGCTGGCGCCGAGCGATGCGCCGGCCATGCGGGAGGTGACGCTTGGCGGGCGGCCCAGCATCACGCGCGGCTGGGACTTCATGATGAACGGCGAGCGGCACCACCACGGCGAGCCGGTGCGAGTGGGCGAGCTGCAGGTCTGGGACATCGTGAACCGGACGCCGATGGATCACCCGTTCCACCTGCACGGCTATTTCTTTCAAGTGCTGACCGTGAACGGAAAGGCGCCGTCGTATCGCTCCTGGGAGGACACGGTCCACATCCCGCCCCTCGGCCGGGTCCGGATCGCGTGGATGCCCGATGATCGTCCCGGCCCGTGGATGGCGCACTGCCACATCCTCGAGCATCACGCAGCCGGCATGATGATGCATTTCGACGTGGTGCGGCCATGAACGAGCGGTCATCGCTTCGGCCAGCTGGCATGCTGCTGCTCGCGGGACAGCTGCTCTATGTAGTAATCACGCTGTTTCACGCCGGTGGAAACGCGAATGACCACCACGCCATCTTCGCGGCGTACGCGGGGAGCGGGAGCTGGACGGCGGTACACGCGGGGCAGTTCCTGGCGATGGCCGTCATGATGGCAGGGCTCGTCGCCCTTTTCTCCGCCCTGGAAGGTCAGGGCGGAGCGGAGTGGTGGATGAGTCGAGTCGGGTCCGGAATGGCGATGGTGGCGCTCGCGCTGTACGGAGCGCTGCAGGCGGTGGATGGCGTCGCCAACAAG
>DASSOW010000258.1:0-6049 GCA_035700175.1 Gemmatimonadales bacterium
AGCGAGATGCACGCCCGCCGCATCCTGGGCTCCTACGCCCCAGGCGAGACGGTGAAGTTCGAGATCATGCGGAAGAAGAGCAGGCAGACGGTGGAGTGGAGAGTAGGGGGTAGGGATTAGGGGCTAGGGGTTGGGGACTAGGGGTTAGGGGTTAGGGGTTAGGGTGAGAGAGACGAGCCTTCGTCCTTCCGCCCTAACCCCTAACCCCTAATCCCTGCCTCCTCATCTCGCCCTCACCAGCAGCGAAATCAACGTCGCCAGCAACGCCACGATCACGACGATCTCGATGAAGGCGGGTCCTCGTCGGGGGCGTCGTGGCATCGGGTCTCCCTCCCAGGCCTAGCGGCCGAGCGCGGCTTCGAAGAGTTGCGACGCGGCGCTGTCCGCCGCAATGGTGTACAGGGTTGCCTCGAAGCGATCGAGCGTGAAGCCATTCTCCGCCAGGATGCTGTCCGCCCGCTCCGGTGTGGCCTCCACTCCGATGGTGACTGCCGCGGCGGGGAGGACTTGGCTCATCAGCGAGTCGATGGTCATCGAGCGCTGGGCGCGAAGCGCCGTGCGCTGAGAGTCTGGCGCCTGGCGCTCGACACTCGAGGCGTGACGCTCGGCGCCCGTACACCCGAGCGCCCCCGCCGCCATCACCATCCACAGTATCCGCCTCATTGGATCTTCCGCCTGGCGGCTGGCTTCGCCTCGCGCGCCGCCTTGACCGCACTGGCGAGCGCCGGTCCCCGCACGCCCTTTCGCAACTGGTCGCGGACCAGCACGCCGAATTCCACATCCGGCGAGCGTTGCTTGAGCCGAGCCTGGTACTCGGCCCGCAGCGCCCGGGCGGCGTCGGCCGGGGTGACCTGTGCCGCGCGCATCTGCTGCAACGCCATTCTCACTTCGTCCGGCAGCACCCCTTCGTCACGAAGGTCGGAAGCGAGACGCGGCAGTGAGCTCGCCGCCAGGACGCGGTCACTCGTTTTCGCCTGCGCCCGGGCGACGCCGGGCAGCAGCACAACGGCGAGCCCGGCCGCAAGCGCGGTCATTCGGAAACTTCGGCTGACTGGGATCATGGCTCCAAGATAGCAGGTGGTGACGAACGCGCGAGCGCTCAGCGGCGGCTCATGGGGATGTTGTTGTTGGCGCGCACGCCGAGGCCGAGGATCAGGCGGCGGGGCCGGAAGCCATCCTTGGATACCTGGACATACTGGGTGCGGCAGGCGTCCACCAGCGACTGGTCAAACTGCAGGGTGTACCAGCCCTCGTCATCGGCAAAGGTGCTGTAGGGAGTGCCAAGAATCTGGAGGAAGGCGCCGGCCAGCGGCTGGCGCGTTCCCTCCCGGAAGACCTGCCCACTTACCTGTCCCATTTCCACCGGCGCACCCGGGTCCCTCGGCGCCCGCCGGCTGGGCCGGCAATCGTTGTCCCTGTCATCCGTCAGTTCCTGGGCCCAGCGGGCGTTGGGTTCCGGCCCTGTCGCGTTGGTGACGCCATGCTGTGGGCGGCCGAAGAGGCGTTGGGCTTCGGTCGCCATGGCCAGGTTGCGCGTCTCAAGCGCTGAGCGCTGAGCGCTGAGCGCTGAGCTTGCCGCGTCGGGCGCCCGTTGCGCCGGCGCCTCCGCCAACGGCCCCTTCTCGGGCGGCGGCTCCGGCGCCACCGTGACATCCTCGTCCAGGTGCTCCCCGCGCTGCACCTGTGGCCGGGGCATGCGGTCAGGAGGAGGCTCGATTGGACGGCTGGGCGGCTGGACCGCTGGACGGCTAGGTGGTGGAACAGGACGCCGGTTCTGCGGCTGGTAAGGCGGTAGGGTGGCGAGATCGATCCGGCGCTCGGGCTCGGCCTGGGCAGCCGGGGCAGAATCCGCAGTGATGTCCTTTCGGGTCACAAACAGGATTGCAGCGATTACGAGCAGATGCAGAACGGCACTCAGCACCAGCGGCAGCCACGGCCGCTGGGGTGGCGCTACCTCGCCTTCGAGGAAAAAGTGGGTACGCTTGACTAATAAACTATTCATGTGAAGCTTATGCCATGCCTATCAGCCAAACGGAGCTCCTGCACGCGCTCTGGCGCGCTGCCCATGTCTCCCGTGCCCGGATCGGCGCCGTCGCCGAGGCGGGCGGGGTCACCTTCCAGCAGTACATGGTACTCAGCGTACTGGGAGACGCCAGTGAGGACGGGCTTCCCACCCTGGAAATCGCCTCGCGAATGGTGGAACGGGCGCCGGCCATTACCGGGCTGGTGGATCGGCTCGAGCGCCAGGGGCTGGTGCGGCGCCAGCGGATCGAGTCGGACCGGCGGCAGATACGATGCGTCCTGACGGAACAGGGTCGCGAACTGGTCCATCGGCTCGACGCCCAGGTTGCGGATGCCAGTGTCAAAGCCATCGGAACGCTTACGGGCCATGAGGTTGGGGTGTTGCGGCACTTGCTGGGGCGGATAGGGAAGGGAGATAGATGATTGATGAATAGTTAACAGGGCGAGCAGGTGGGCGGGATGAGCGGGGCGGACGGGGCGGACAGGGCGGACAGGACGGACAGGGCGGACAGGACGGACAGGACGGACGGGGCGGACAGACGTACAGACGGACAGTGGCTCGGCCGTTGACCGTCGACCGTTGACCCGCGACCCGCGACCCGCGACCCGCGACCACCCGCCCATCCTGTCAGCAAGCACCCACTTGCATCCCATCCCTAACCCGCTACCTTGCTCCGCCCTATGGACGTGCGTGAGCGAATTCTCGAAGCTGCCGCGGCGCTCTACAGCGCCGTCGGTTTCCGTGGCACCACCACCCGGCGCATTGCCGCCGATGCCGGGGTCAACGAAGTCACCCTCTTTCGCCATTTCGGCTCGAAGGAAGCGCTGATCCGTGAAGTGATCAGCCGGGGCTGGAGCAGGTTCTGCTTCGAGGCGCTTCCCGAACAGCCTGGTGATCCCGCGACCGAGATCACCGAGTGGGCGCTCCGCTACTACGGCCTCCACGCCGAGTGCGCCGCGTTCATCCGCACCCGCCTGGGCGAATTCCAGGAACATCCCGAAATCCTTCCGACTACCGAGTCGCCGCCGCCGGCCCGCATCGCTGCGATGCTGGCTGCCTACCTCGAGCGCCTGCAGCAGGAAGGACGCATGCGCCCGGAGGTGAGGCCGGCGCGTGCGGCCGCCATGCTGATCGGGGCGCTCTTTGCCGACGCCATCACTCGCGTCGGCGTGATGCAGATGTACGGCACCAGCCCCGACGAGGACGTGAGGCAATACGTGCAGATCTTCCTTCGCGGCATCGGGGCGACGAGCTGATGCGCCTCGGTTTGCTCCCTGTCATTGCAATGCTGTTGCTCGTCGCCCCCGCCGCACAGGCACAGGCGCCTGCTACCCGCTCGCTCTCGCTCCAGGAAGCGCTGCGCCTGGGACAGGCCGCCAGCGAACGCACCGGCATCGCACGTGCTGGTGTGCTGCGCGCGCAGGGTCAGCTCAAGCAGGCGCGCAGCGAGTTCTTCCCCCAGCTCAACGGCAGCGCGAGCTACACCCGAACGCTGGCGTCGCAGTTCTCCCGCGCGGTAGAGGAGGACACGTCGAGCGCGCCGCCACCCGAGTGCCGCCGTTTCACCGCCGACCCGACGCTTCCGATCGCCGAGCGGCTCGATTCGCTGGAGAGCGCGCTGGAGTGCGCCTCGCTGCAGAATCCCTTTGCCGCGTTCAAGGACCTGCCGTTCGGCCGAGAGAACCAGTACAACCTCGGCCTGCAGGCGTCGCAGGTGCTCTTTGCCGGCGGACGCATCGCGGGCCAGGCACAGGCGGCGCAGGCAGGTGTGCGCACCGCGCAGATCGCACTGGAAAGCGCCGAGGCACAGGCCGCGCTCGAGATCACCCAGGCCTACTACGACGCGGTGCTGGCGGACCGCCTGCTCATGATTGCCGATTCCACCCTCCGGCAGGCCGAGCGCACCTACGAGAACACCCAGCTGGGCTATGACGTGGGCAACGTCGCCGAGTTCGACCTGCTGCGTGCCCGGGTGGCGCGCGACAATGCGCGGCCCGCGGTGATCTCGGCGCGCTCGCAGCGCGATGTGGCGTATCTCCGGCTCAAGCAACTGCTGGAGATTCCGCTCGCCGACACGCTGTCGCTCGAAACACCGCTCGGCGATTCCACCGACTCGCTGCCGCCGCCGCCACTGGGCACACTCGCGGCCGACACCGGGGTCGAGGCGCGCGCCAGCGTGCGCCAGGCGGCAGAAGCGGTGAATGCCGCCGAAGGCACCGCCAGGTCGGTGCGGGGCGGCGCCCTGCCCGAGGTGAAGGTGACCTCATCCTACGCGCGACTCGGTTATCCCGACGACGTCTTTCCGTCGTGGAGTGATTTCGTGAGCGACTGGACCGTGTCGCTTGCCGTGACCGTACCCCTCTTCACTGGCGGGCGGATTTCCGGCCAGAAGCAGGTGGCGCGCGCCAACGTGGACGAAGCGAAACTCCGCCTCAAGCAGGCGCGTGAGCTGGCAGCGCTCGACAACCAGAGCGCCGACGCCACGCTCGCCGCGGCGGAAGCCGCGTGGGCTGCGAGCGCGGGCGTGGTCTCCCAGGCCCAGCGTGCCTATGAGATCGCCGAGCTGCGCTATCGCGAGGGACTCTCCACCCAGACCGAGCTGGGTGACGCGCGGGTGCAGCTGCAGCAGGCGCTGGCCAACCGGGCGCAGAGTGCCAGGGACCTGCAGGTGGCGAGGGTGAGGAGTGCGTTGCTCGGGGATCTGCCAGTGGCGCTGAGCGCTGAGCGCTGAGCGCTGAGCGCTGAGCGCAATGACAGCGAGTGGCGACCTGCGAGCCAATACGACGACCGACGACTGACGACTGAAGACAGACGACCATGAATAGACATCACATCACGCTGCTCATCGCCCTCCTCCTCATCGGCTGCAAGAGCCGGGCGGAGGAGTCTCCTCCGGCACCGCCGCCGGCGCTGCTGGGCGCCGAGAATATTGCCGTGGCCGACACGGCGACACTGATGGCGGGGCCCGTCATCTCCGGCACGCTGACGCCCGAGCTGGGCGCCACGGTGCGGGCGGAAATCACCGGCACCATGGTCGAGGTGGATGCCGACCAGGGCATGACGGTAAGGAAGGGCCAGGTGCTGGGGCGCATCGATGATGCTGCGCTGCGCGATGCCTACCTGAGCGCCCGCGCTGGGCTCCGCACCGCCGAGAGCAACCTCGAGCTGCAGCAGCACAACCTCGAGCGCACCGAGCGGCTGCACGCGGCCGGCGCGGTGGCCGACCGGGAGCTGGAGACGGCCCAGCTCACCGTGAAGAACGCCGAGGGGGCGGCGGCCGATGCCCGCTCGCGCGCCACATCGGCCCAGCGCCAGCTCGACAAGGCCACCCTGCGCGCGCCCTTCAGCGGCATCGTGAGCGAATCGAAGGTGAGCGAGGGAGATGTCGTCTCCTCAGGCAACGAGCTCTTCTCGGTGGTGGATCCCTCCACCATGCGGCTCGAGGCGGCAGTGCCGGTGGAGCAGCTCTCGGAGGTGAAGCAGGGCATGCCGGTGCGCTTCACCGTGACCGGCTATGCCGATCGCGAGTTCGAGGGAAAAATCGAGCGGGTCAATCCCGTCGTCGATCCTGCCACCCGGCAGGTGCGGGTGATCGTCACCATTCCCAATGCGTCGCGCTCGCTGGTGGCGGGACTCTTTGCCCAGGGGCGGGTTGCCACGGCAACACGGCAGGCGGTAGTGGTGCCCACCGATGCGGTGGACCGGCGGGGGGTGCGGCCGGCGGTGGTGCGGCTCAAGCAGGGGCGGGTGGAGAAGGTGGATGTGGTGCTCGGCCTCGATGATACCGTGAACGAGCGCACCGAGATCACCAGCGGCGTCGCCGCCGGCGACACGGTGCTCATGGGCGCGGCGCAGGGACTCACGCCAGGGACGGTGGCAACGGTCCGCTCGGCCAGCGAGGCGGTCACGCCGGGTGATACCAGTGTTCATCAGTGATTTTGCCATCCGGCGGCCGATCGTCACCATCGTCACCATGCTGGCGCTGGTGGTGTTCGGGCTGTTCTCGCTCTTGCGGCTCAAGACCGA
>DASSOW010000259.1:0-2315 GCA_035700175.1 Gemmatimonadales bacterium
AGGACGAGAAGCTCCTCATTCGTGATGTCCTCGGCCTCAGCGAACCCCTGCACCGTCCCGGTACGCGCCTTGTGGGCGCTGACCGCCGCCAGATCCAGCCCATCCGGGTTGTAAATGCCGCCCCGGGAATCGCTGACGGCCACGACTTGCGAATCGAGCTCGGTCATCAACCGCGCGGCGACTGAACCCGCGTTGCCGAACCCCTGCACCACCGTTCGTGAGCCGGCAAGATCGAGCCCCAGCACGCGCGCCGCGTCCTCGATGGCGAACACGCAGCCCCGCCCGGTCGCCTCGCTGCGCCCCTCGGACCCACCGAGAACGATTGGCTTGCCCGTCGTGACCCCCGGCACCGAGTACCCGACGTTCATCGAGTAGGTATCCATCAACCAGGCCATGATCTGGGGATTCGTGTTGACGTCAGGCGCCGGGATGTCCTGGTTGGGGCCGATGAAGGGCTGGATCTCCGTCGTGTAGCGCCGCGTCAGGTTCTGCAGCTCGTTCTGGGACAGCAGCTTCGGGTTGACCTGCACGCCCCCTTTGGCCCCGCCAAACGGGAGTCCCACCACCGCGCACTTCCACGTCATCCACATGGCCAGCGCCTTGACCTCGGCCAGGGTCACGCTTTGGTGGTAACGAATACCGCCCTTGGTGGGACCGGGGCCGGTGTTGTGCTGCACCCGGTATCCGGTGAAGACCTCCACCGAGCCGTCGTCCATCTCCACCGGGAAGTTGACCGTCAACTCGCGCTGACAATGGCGGAGAATCTTGCGCATATCGTCGTCGAGACCGAGGACATCGGCCGCGATGTCGAACTGCTCCACCGCCACCGCGAACAGATCATGCTCCGTCTCAGTCGTGGCGAGGGGCGCATCGGGAACGGCCGCTGCCGGTGGCTGCTCGAGAACCATGGTCCCTCCTTCGGGATGCGACGCTCCGTTGCGTTGTTGCTCTGCCAAAGACATGCCAGGCCCCACCCGCCGCTACCGCGAGACCGCCGACTCTTCGCCAGCCAGCTCCTGTTCCAGGATTCGCCGCACTTGATCGGGGTTCGCTCGACCACCGGTGCGCCGGATTGTCTCGCCAATCAGTCGCCCGATCGACGCCGTCTTGCCACCCCGGTAATCCGCGACCGCGGCGGGTGTCGCCGCCATGGTCTCAAGTACCGCGCTCCGGATAGTGTCCTCTTCATCCAGAGCCAGCAGATTGTGCTTCGCCGCGGCCTCCAGCACAGGCTCGCCTTCTTGCAAGAGCGGAAGCAATTCCTTGGCCGCGCGGCCAGTCAATTTCCCGTCGTCGAGCGCGTTGAGAAGATCCTCGAGTTGGCTCGCCATCAGCGGCAGTCGCTCGGGAGGCAACTCACGCGTTCGCTGCAGGCCGGTCAGGTCGTTGATGATCCAGTTCGCCGCCGCGCGCGGACGGTCCTTCCCGTCGCTAACCGCCACTGTCTCGAAGTAGTCGGCGACCTCACGCTCGACCGTAAGTTGGCTGGCATCGGCGACCATGATCCCGTACTCGCGGACAAACCGGTCCCGGCGCACGGACGGCATCTCCGGCAATCGCAAGCGCAGTGCGTCTACCGTCTCCGCTGCCACCGTCAGCGGCGGCAAATCCGGCTCGGGAAAATACCGATAGTCGTGCGCCTGCTCCTTGGTGCGCTGCGAGACTGTAACGCCCAGATCCTCGACCCAGCCCCGCGTCTCCTGCTCGATTGTGGCGCCGGCCCGCAACAACTCGCGCTGCCGTGCCTCCTCGAAGCGCAGTGCCCGTTCCACGGCCCGGAACGAGTTCATGTTCTTCACTTCAACCTTGGCGCCCAGTGGACCACCGACCTCGCGCACGGAGATGTTGGCATCGCAGCGAAACGCGCCCTCCTCCATATTGCCGGTCGATACCCCGACGTACCGCAGAATCTGGCGCAGCGCAATCAGATAGTCCCGCGCCTCATCCGCCGAACGCAGATCGGGCTCGCCAACGATCTCCATCAGCGGCACGCCCGAGCGGTTCAGGTCGACGAGACTGATCTCCTTGCCGTCGTCGCCGGTGCGGTGGACGAGCCGCCCCGTGTCCTCCTCGACGTGGACGCGGGTGATCCCGGCCCGCCTCATCCCTCCGCCGGACTCGAAATCGAGTGCGCCGTCGATCGCCAGCGGCAGGTCGTACTGCGAAATCTGGTAACCCTTGGGCAGATCGGGGTAGAAGTAGTTTTTGCGGTCGAGCTTGCAGTACGGCGGAATGTGGCAGGTCAATGCCAGCCCGGTCAGGATCCCCGCCTCGATGGCGGCCTGGTTCAGCACTGGCAGCGCCCCGGGGAAACC
>DASSOW010000260.1:0-3379 GCA_035700175.1 Gemmatimonadales bacterium
CCCTGCCGCACGTTGGCGGCGGCGTCACCGGAGATGATCAGGACGGGAAGGTACGCCTTGGGCCCGGCAGCAGCGCGCAGCTCTTCCATCAGCGTGGCGCCGGTGAGTCCGGGGAGGTGATAGTCGAGCAGGAGCAGGTCGGGCTGGGTTTCCTCCGCGAGGCCGAGCACGGCCGTTGTATCACCCGACGTGGTGACGCGCTGGTAGCCCGCGCGCTGGAGGATGCGTCCGAGCGTCCGCAGGACGTCGGCGTCATCATCTACGACCAGGATGCTGGCATCAGGATAGCGGCATTCAGGCATCGAGACATCCGGTGTCAAGAAATTGGCGATTGCTGTCTCGTTCTTGCGGGGTGACGCCGAGCCGCCGCACGCGCGATGCGGGGACCGCTGTTGTGGCTCATTCCCGGCAGTCGGGCTGTCACCACGGCCTGGCATCGCTCAGGGGCTTGTTCTGGCCGGTCTCCACGCTCCCGCTTCGGTCGGGAAGTTGGACCGGCAAGTTTCATGACATTATGGACCGGGGGGTGCAGTCTCTGTGTGCACAGCTTGCGGCATCAGGGATTGTAACGCAACTCGTGCTCCTGCAACACACTGCACGAGAACAACTGATGCGCACCTCACGGCGACTGCGCCGAGGGGCGCCGGCGGGTGACTTGTTTCCATGCTCCCGCCTTCGTATCGTACCGCAATAGCTCCATCATCCGGCTGATTCTCTTCCCGCGCCAGCGAGTCCGGTGATGCTCCGTGATCGCAGCTGTCCCAGCGCGCCGCCACGAAGCCCCAGGATCAACGCACGCGCCGACCGGCATACTCTGCCAGCGGTGTTCTGAATGCAAGTGGTTGTCTTCGACGTCGCGGCAGAGCGGTACGGCCTGCCGGTGCCCGCGACACTGGAAATTTTTCATGCGGTGGCGGTCACGCCGGTGGCGGGGGCGCCCGGCGTCATCGAGGGTGTCGTGGACGTGCGCGGCACCCTCTGTCCGGTCGTGAACCTGCGTCGGCGGTTTGGTCTTGGCTCGGCGCCCATGGATCTTGCACATCACCTGATTCTGGCAACGTGCAACGGGCGCAAGGTGCTCCTGCAGGTGGACCGCGTGCTGGATGTTGCGGAGATCGACGGGAATCGGATGGAGGATATCCTGGATGTGCTCCCCAGGGCGGGGCGCATTTCTGGTGTTGCCCGTCTCCCCGATGGCATGGTACTCATGACCGATCTCGATGCCTTTCTCACCGAGGCCGAGTCCGCAGCGCTGGATGCGGCGCTCCTCGCGGCGTCGGCGCGGGAAGTGGACGCCTGAATGGGCGCGGTTGAGCGCCAGGTGGTGGACGCGATGCTCGAGGGGGTGGGCGAGTGGGCCGGGCTGGCGCTTCCCGCCGACCGGCGCGCCGGACTCACGGCATCACTCACCCGGCGCATCGCTGCACGCGGCGATTTTCGCGCCGACGCAGGGCCCGACGCCATCATCGCCGATGAAGCGCTGCTGGACCAGGTCATGGCGGACCTCACCGTTGGCGAATCGTACTTCTTTCGCGACCCTGCCCAGTTCGAGTTCATCCGCGACGTCGTGCTGCCGTCGCTGCTGCGAGCGCATCCCCAGGCGCCGGTCCGGGTGTGGAGCGCCGGGTGTGCCACCGGCGAGGAAGCCTACTCGCTGGCCATCCTGCTGCGGGAAGCCGGGCTCGCCGGAAATTCCCACGTCATCGGCACTGATATCGTTCGCCGTCGGCTCGCCCACGCACGGCGGGCCCGCTATACCCGCTGGTCGCTGCGGGGAATGTCCAGACAGGTGGAGCAGGCGTACTTCCGTCGGCAGGGAGGGCGCGTCGAACTCGCGCCTGCAATCCGCCGCAGCGTTGTCTTCCGCTACCAGAATCTTGCGGATCCGCGTCTTGCCCAGCCCGGGAGCCAGCTGGCGGGGATGGATCTCATCCTCTGCCGCAACGTGCTCATCTACTTCACCCCGCGCGTCGTGGCGCGTGTGGCGAGCGCACTGCTCGACTGCCTGAGTGATGCCGGATGGCTGTTGCTGGGCGGCGCCGACCCAGCGCTCGGATCGCTGGTGGACTGTGAGACGGTGCTGACCGGTGCGGGCGTAGCCTACCGGCGCAAGCGGCGACGCGCTCCTCAGGCCGGCAGCGTGACCGGCCTGGACCGCCATCCGGCACCTCCACCAATCGAAGCATTCCAGGAGCCGCCACGGCCAGCCGTTTCCACCAGCCTGCGCGATGCAGCGCCGAGTGCCGTGCCGCCGCGTTCCGCGCCCGAGCCCGACGCCATCCCCGTTCCGGTGCGCGAGACGCTGGAGCAGGTGCGCCTGCTGGCCAATGCGGGCCAGCTCAGGGAGGCGGGACTGCTGTGCGCCGCGGCGCTGGAGCGGAATCCGGTCTGCGCCGAGCTGCACTATCTCCACTCGCTGCTGCTCACGGAGGCGGGACTGTCTCGGGAGGCGGTGGACGCGGCCGGCAGGGCGCTGTACCTCGACCGCGCGCTGGTGCCGGCGCACCTGGCCCTCGGCTGCGCGCTGATCCAGATCGGCGAGAGCGAGCGGGCCCGGCGCGCCTTCCGCAATGCCGAGCAGTTGCTCGGCGCCATGACACCTTCCGCCGAGGTGCCGGGATCGGGAGGTGAAGCGGCGGGCCGCCTCGCGGCCTTTGCGCGCATGCAGCTCCAGCTGATCGGTGACGCCGCATGACACCGTTTCGACGCACGCAGGCTCGCGATCCCGTCGACTGGGCGGAACTTCGCCGCCGGCTTGACGAAGTGCAGGCGCGCGCGTCCATGGCAGCGTCGCCCGAGCAGGTCCGCGAGCGCCTTCGGGAGCGCGCCCGCGCACTGGCCCAGCCGGTTGCGACGGATGCGGTCGCCGATGCCGTGGATCACATCACGTTCCGGCTGGGGTCTGAAGAGTGCGGGCTGGAATCGCGCTTTGTGCTGGAAATAGTGGGACGCGCCCGTCTGACTCCTCTGCCGCGGGTGGCGCCGCCGGCCGTAGGCGTAACGGGCTGGCGCGGTGAGGTGCTGACGGTCATGGACCTGGGCATGGTGCTGCATGGGGCCGATAACGCCCCGACCGGCGTGGGGGAGATGCCGCAGGTCCTGGTGATCGGGGACGGCCGGCGGACAGTGGGCGTCCTCGTGACCGAGGTCCTGGATCTCCAGCACGTTCACCTTGGTGCATTGCAGCCTGCGGGCGGCCAGGGCGAGCGGCCCTGCCTGCGCGGGATCACGCCTGACGCCATTTCCATTCTTGATGCTGCCGCATTGATACGTCAACTGACGGAAGGAGCACCGCTGTGACTCGAACGGTGAGCTGGAGGATCGTTGCGGGTTTCGCACTGATTCTGGGGCTGGTCGTCGTCCTGGCCGTCGTCGGTAT
>DASSOW010000261.1:0-5730 GCA_035700175.1 Gemmatimonadales bacterium
GGCCCCGGTCGTCACGGCCTGGATCGAGGCGCCGGTAAACCAGTAGATCATGGCGCCGCCGGCGATGATGCCGAGCAGGAAGGGTGCATGGAGCAGGGAGAGCTTGTCCACGTTCTCGGAAAGGCCATTGGTGAGCGCCACCACGATCGAAAAGATCATGGTCGTGGCACCGACCACCGCGGTGCCGATGAGCACCGGCTTGGCCGTCGCCTTGAAGGTGTTCCCCGCCCCGTCGTTCTCTTCGAGCAGTTGCTTGGCCGTCTCGAAGTCAGCGGTGAACCCGTGCGACCGCTGCAGCTCGTCCTGGATGCCGGGGACCTGCTCGATGAGCGACAGCTCGTAAATGGACTGGGCGTTGTCGGTCACCGGGCCATAGGAGTCCACCGCGATGGTGACGGGGCCCATGCCGAGGAACCCGAACGCCACCAGGCCGAAGGCAAACACCGCCGGCGCCACCATCAGCGCATCCATGCCCATGCCGGCAATCCAGGCGCCGATGCCCATCAGGACCAGGATCGTGATGCCGAGCCAGTAGGCGCCGAAGTTACCCGCCACGAGGCCCGAGAGAATGTTGAGCGACGAGCCGCCTTCCTGCGACGAGGTGACGATCTCGCGCGTGTGCCGCGACTCGACCGAGGTGAACACCTTGACCAGTTCGGGAATCAGGGCGCCCGCCAGGGTGCCGCACGACATGATGGTGGAGATCTTCCACCAGATGCTGCCGTCGCCCAGGTCGCGGATCAGCAGCCAGGACACCAGGTAGGTCAGCACCATGGAGACGAACGAGGTGAGCCAGACGAGCGACGTGAGCGGCGCCTCGAAGTTCATCCGGGTGGCGGCGGCATAGCGCGCTTTGGCCCAGGCCTCGTTGGCGAGGTACGACAGCCCGCTCGCCGCGATCATCACCACCCGCATCACGAAAATCCAGACCAGCAGCTGGACCTGGATGGTGGGGTCCTTGACCGCGAGCACGATGAACGTGATCAGCGCCACGCCGGTGACGCCGTAGGTCTCGAAGCCGTCGGCCGTGGGGCCGACCGAGTCGCCAGCGTTGTCACCGGTGCAGTCGGCGATCACGCCGGGATTCCGGGCGTCGTCTTCTTTCACATTGAAGACGATCTTCATCAGGTCGGAGCCAATGTCGGCAATCTTGGTGAAGATGCCGCCCGCGATCCGGAGCGCGGTGGCGCCAAGTGACTCGCCGATGGCGAAGCCGACGAAGCAGAACCCGGCGTACTCCCCCGGCACGAAGAGCAGGATGCAGAGCATCATCACCAGCTCGACGCTGATGAGCAGCATGCCGATGCTCATCCCCGCCTTGATCGGGATGGCGTAGCAGGGATAGGGCTTGCCGCGCAGGCTGGCAAACGCGGTGCGCGAATTGGCAAAGGTGTTGACCCGGATGCCGAACCACGCCACGCCGTAGCTGCCGAGGATACCCAGGACACTGAAGGCCAGGATCACGATCACCATCGATGCCGCGTAGTGGCGCAGCATCCCGAAGTAGAGCACGATCACCACGCCGATGAACAGCTCGAGCAGCATCAGAAAGCGGCCCTGCTGGATCAGGTAGGCCTTGCAGGTTTCATAGATCAGCTCGGAGACTTCCCGCATGGTCTCGTGCACCGGCAGCCGCTTGAGCTGGCTGTAGCTCACCAGCCCGAAGAGCAGGCCGAGGCCGCAGAAGATGAGCCCGTACAGCAGCAGCGTGTGGCCCGGAATGCCGAAGAAGCTCACGGACGAGAGGTCGGGAACGTGCAGGTCCGTCTCGCCACCGCCTCCCGCCTGTGCAAGCGCCCTGGCGGGCAGGGTGAGTGCGGCCAGGGCGGCTGGAATCAGGCAGGCGAGCAGACGGCGCATCGAGTGACCGAGGCGTGCCGCGCGGGGCATCATGAAGGCTCCGTGGTAGGGTGGAACTGCATGCAACCGGTTCAGTAGGCGCCGATGGGCCGGTGCGACGGATGCGCACCGGTGTGCAGCAGCGTCAGGAACCGCTTGGCAATCTTGTCGAGCTCGCTCTCGCCCGGCTGGTCGGTCGAAACCACCACACGGGTGTAGTGCCCACCCTCGGCCTCGACCGTAACCGTCAGCTGGCCCAGCGGACTCGAGAACCGGCGGAGCCGGGCACCTTCCTCGACCGGCGCCAGCCGCTCGCCGAAGTAGCGCGCGGCGGCCTGGATGGCGTCATCGGGCGAGACGGACGTGCGATGGAAGTAGCGCATGGAAGTTGAGAGTTAAAAGTTAAGAGTTAAGAGACGAGGGTTCAGAGTTGAGAGCCGGGATCGAGCGTCACCACTCTCAACTCTGAACGCTTCACTCTCAACTTTCCTGATAGTATTCGATCCCCAAATGCGTGATCTGGTCTTCACCCATCATCCACCGCAGCGTGTTCTTGAGCTTGGTGAGCTGAATGAAGAGATCATGCTCCGGGTAGAGATCGGCCCCGAACTGCGGGCTCTTGAAGTAGAAGGACAGCCATTCCTGGATGCCCGACAGGCCGGCGCGCTGGCTCAGGTCGAAGAAGATGGCCAGGTCCAGCACCAGCGGGGCGGCGAGGATCGAGTCGCGGCAGAGGAAATCGACCTTGATCTGCATCGGATAGCCCAGCCACCCGAAGATGTCGATGTTGTCCCAGCCTTCCTTGTTGTCACCCCGCGGCGGATAGTAGTTGATCCGCACCTTGTGGTACATCTTGCCGTAGAGCTCGGGATAGAGCTTGGGCTGCAGGATGTACTCCAGCACGCCCAGCTTGGACTCTTCCTTGGTCTTGAAGCTTTCGGGGTCGTCCAGCACCTCGCCGTCCCGGTTGCCCAGGATGTTGGTGGAGTACCAGCCCGCCACGCCGAGCATCCGCGCCTTGAACATGGGCGAGAGCACGGTCTTCATCATGGTCTGGCCGGTCTTGAAGTCCTTGCCGCCGATGGCGACACCCTTGTCCTTGGCGAGCTGCACCATGGCCGGGAAGTCGCAGGTCAGGTTGGGGGCACCATTGGCAAACGGCACCCCTTCCATGATGGCGGCGTAGGCGTAGAGCATGGACGGCGCGATGGAGGCATCGTTGGCGTCCATGGCCTTCTCGAACGCGGCCAGCGACTGGTGCGCCGCGCCCGGCGCAATGAAGATTTCGGTGGACGCGCACCAGACCATCACCAGCCGGTCGCACCCGTTCTTTTCCTTGAAATCGCGGATGTCCTTCCGCAGCTGCTCGGCCAGGTCGCGCTTGGACTTGCCCTGCTTCACGTTCTCGCCATGCAGCCGCTTGACGTAGGACTGGTCAAAGACTGCTGGCATCGGCTTGATGGCAGAGAGAAAATCCTTGATCGGCTCGATGTGGTCGTGCCGGTCGAGCACGCCGCAGTGCACGCATGCCTGGTAGGCGTCGTCGGGAACCGGATCCCAGGCGCCGAAGACCATGTCGTCGAGACTGGCGAGCGGCACGAATTCCCTGATGAGCGGTGCCCGGCCCTCGGTGCGCCGGCCCAGCCGGATCGTCCCCATCTGGGTGAGCGAGCCGATCGGGGCGGCCTTCCCTCGACGGATGTTTTCCACCCCGGCGATGAAGGTGCTGGCCACGGCGCCGAGGCCTACGGTCAGCACCCCGAGCTTGCCCCGGGCGGGCGCAATCTGCCGAGCGGTCGTCTCTGCCACTGCTATGGTCCTTTCGGGAGGGAGTCATCCAGCGTCACCCCATTCGTGACGTGGAACACGTACATGAAGCGCTGGCACACCGTGATCAGCGACGCCAGCGCCAGCAACAGCACCACCAGTTCCAGCGCCTGCGCGCGGAAGGCGGCGCCAAAAATCAATGACACCAGGCCTAGCCCCAGGATCCGCTCGGCCCGTTGGGCGATCCCCACCTTGCAGTCCACCCCGAGCCCCTCGGCGCGGGCCCGGGCGTAGGACACGAGCAGCGAAAAGAGGATGGCCAGCATGCAGACGATCACCGCCGGCAGCCGCCACGCCACGTCCGGCGCCGTCAGCAGGTAGACGGCGATGCCGATGAACGTGGCGCCATCACCCACCCGGTCCAGCGTGGAATCGTAGAAAGCCCCGAAGCGGGTGACCGTGGCGCTGCCGCGCGCAACCTGGCCGTCCAGCGTATCGACCACGCCGCTGAGCAGCAGCAGGACGCCGCCCCAGCGCACATGACCCAGCCCGTACGCCAGCGCGCTTACCAGGACGAAAAAGGTACCGACCGTCGTGATGGTATTGGGTCGCACACCGGCCCGAATGAGCGCATTGACCGGTGCACGAACGATCGCGTAGTACGGGCGTTCCAGGGCGCCGAGCAGCTTCACCGTCGTCGGTCCGTCCTTCGCGGCGCGGGGGGTAGTGCGGCCGTCTCCGGGGCGAAAGAATAGCGGGATTTCGAGGTTCCGGCAATCGGCCGGAGCGGTCTGGCGACCCTGCCGGCCGCGCCATGAGGTGATGCCGCCTTGACGCCTCGCCGATTTGGCCGTATTCCCATGGCATGCCCCCGAACCCTCAGCTCGATTCTGCCATGAAGCTCGTGACCCTGGGTGCGCCGCGCCTTGACGGCCCTGACGCCCCGCCATCCGCCGCCCGCCGCAAGCAACTCGCCCTGTTGACGTACCTGGCACGTCAGGAAAACCGGGAGGCCACCCGCTCCCAGCTCGCCGACCTGCTCTGGGAAGAGGGCGACCGGGCCCGCGCCCGTCATTCCCTCCGTCAAGCCATTTCGGGTCTCCGTCCCTTGCTCGGTGACCTCCTCACCACCGACGGCCAGCACGTGCGCCTCTCGGGCGAACTGCCGCTTGACTTGACCGAGTTGGAGCGGCGGCATCCCGACCAGGAGCCGGCCGAGCCGGCGCCGGTGGAGCAGGAATTCCTCGCTGGCTTTGATGACGTGGGCGGGGAGCGCTGGCGCTCCTGGCTGCGGCGCGAGCGCGACGCGGTTCGGCGGCGGTTCCGGTGGCGTACGGGCCCCAGCGTCAATCGGGCCAAACGTGCCGCCGCGCATCGCGAGGACCGTCAGCTGGCCGAGGCGCTCGATGGCGCGTGGGAGGACATCGCGCCCGGTGGCGCGCTGGTCGTTGACGCTCCGGCCGACGCCACCCGCGCCGCCATGTGCGAACGGTTCGCCGCGGCGCGGACGGCCGACAGCCAGCTGCTGGTGGCCGAAGCCGCCGGTCCCGTCACCCGGCCGTGGGGTTATCTCGGCCGCCTCTGCGCCCGGCTCCCCGAACTTGACGGCCTCACCGAGGCACCCGCCGCGGCGCTCGCGGCGCTGCGCCGCTTCTCGCCCGGCCTCGCCGAGCGGTTTCCGCGCCTGCCACTGCAGTCCAGTTTCGGGCGTGATCCGGCGGCCGCACTGGCGGAAGTGCTGGCTGCTGCGGCGACGTCCGGGCCCGTGACCGTGTTCGCGGCCGACCTCGATCGCGCCGACCACCAGAGCCGCGAGGTCATCTCGCAGCTGGTGCGCTCGCGCCCAACCAGCGTGGCTTTCGTGCTGGTGGGCTCGAGCTGCGACGCGGAAGCCGGGACGGAACTGCGGAGTCTCGCCCGCCTCCCTGGCGTGAAGGCACTGCGGCTGGGAGCGGCGGCAGAACACACCACGCCGCCGGAGCCAGAGGCCGCCTCACTCGCAGTGGCCGCTGATATTGAGATGGGCGGTCGCTTCAACCACGCCGACCGCCTGCTGCTCGCCACTGGCGGCCTGATCGCGGCCGTGGTGCTGGTGCTGGCGATCCTGGCAATGAGATAGGCAGG
>DASSOW010000262.1:0-14081 GCA_035700175.1 Gemmatimonadales bacterium
CGCCTTGCGGAAAGGGCCCGTGCTGACGACTTTTCCGCTCCCCAAGGGCCCGTAGCTCAGCTGGATAGAGCGCTTGCCTCCGGAGCAAGAGGTCGTGAGTTCGAATCTCGCCGGGCCCGTACCGGCCAAACGCCCCGCTTACCCAATCAGTAAGCGGGGCGTTTGGCCGTCGCAGGTCAAAAGTCGTAAGTCACGCGCCGATCCCTCAGCTTTTAACCCTCAGCTCTCAGCTCTCAGCTCTCAGCTCCCCACAAATACAACGTCGCATAGCTCCGCCACGGCCGCCACGCTTCGGCCATCGCTTCCGCACGTACCGCGGTCACGTCCCCCAGACGCTTCCGCACGACCAGGTCTTCCCTGGGAAACGCGTCCGGCCAGCGCAACGCCCGCATGGCGACGTAGTGCGCGGTCCACGCGCCGATGCCAGGCAGTGCCTGGAGCTCAGACACCGTCACCTCGGGCGCGGCGCCGGCGTCCAGTGCCAGGTTCCCCGACTGGACCGCCCGCGCCAGTGCGATGATGCTCTGCGCCCGGGTCCGCACGATACCGAGGCTCGCGATCGCTTCCAAGGACGCGAGCGCGAGCCGTTCCGGGGCTGGCGCAAGGTGAGTAAGCCCCTCATGTGGCGTCTCGATCGGTTCGCCGAACGCCTGCACCAGCCTGCCTGCGATCGTCGTTGCAGCCTTGACGGACACCTGCTGGCCCAGCACTGCGCGCACGGCCAGCTCGAATCCGTCGAACGCGCCGGGCACGCGAAGTCCCGGCCGTCGCTTCACCAGTTTCGACAACGCGGCGTCACTGCTGAGTTGAGCCGCGATGACGTCGGGCCGGGCGTTGAGGTCGAAGAGATGGCGGAGCCGTCCAAGCAGCACCGGCAGCGCCGGCGTGAGTGCATGGGGGAATTCCACCACCAGCGCACGCTGCCTGGGAGCGTGCCGCACCCGGACCCAGCCATCGTGGGTGCCAAGACGAACGGTCCGCAGGTACGCATCCCCATCGACACGCTCCACGCCCTTCAGTGCCCGGGCGCGAAGGAACGCGAGCAACCCCGCCCAGTCGAAGGGCGGCCGATAACTGAGCTGCAACGTGATTGGCGCGGCCGCCTCCGGCGCGGCGCTCCCCGTTGCCGCCTTCCGCAGGTGACTCGGCGGCATGCCGTAACGCCGGCCGAATGCGTCATTGAACCGGCGCAGGCTGGCAAAACCGCTGGCAAAGGCAATCTCGGTCACCGGCAGCCTGGTTTCCGTCAGCAGTTGCTTCGCGAGCAGCAGCCGCCGGGTCTGCAGCAGCTCGATGGGAGAGACCCCCAGCTCCTGCTGCAGGATGCGCCGAATCTGTCGCGAGCTCCAGCCGAACTGCTGGGCGATCCGCTCCAGCCCGGCGCCGCCATCCAGCATGCCTTCATCGATGCGCTGCACGATCAGGCCGGCGATGCGCTGCGCCCCGTCCACCGGCGCCTGGCCGGGCGCAAGCTCCGGACGGCAGCGCAGGCAGGGCCGAAAGCGCGCCTTCTCCGCCGCCTCGGCGCTCGCGAAGAACCGGCAATTGGCCGGCTTTGGCGTTCGGGCCGGACAGACCGGGCGGCAATAGATCCCGGTGGACGTCACCCCTATGAAAAACACGCCATCGAAGCGGGGATCGCGCGAGGCGTAGGCGTTGTAGAACATCGTGTCGTCGCTCATGGCCACAATCTAGCGTACCGGGCCGCGGCAACTAGCCATTTTCGGACATGGAAGTCCGCGCCTACCACCCTTTGGGCGGGGCCGTATTATTGGGGGGTCGAGGCCTAGCGCCGGCGGCCGTTCCGCAATGGGCGGGCAACCGATCCGGCACCTCCTCGGCGACAGCGCATGAGGATCAGACTATGCCATGCCATTCCCATCGCATCGTCGGCGGCCTGGCAGTCGCTGCGATGCTTCTCCCGTCGGCGCTGCGTGCCGAGGGATGGGTGACGCTGCCCAATGGCGAGCCCGGCTACGTCATGAATTACACCTTCACCGGGCACTTTTCCTGCGGCGCTACCAGCGCCGTCGGTTCCTGCATTGCCAGCGACAATTTCATCACCATCACCAATGGCGACGAGTCACTCACGCTGACCTTCCTCGGGCTCAGCGGCAGCCTCACGGCCACCAGCGTGCGCACGCCAATGGAAATCGGCGCGCTGACCACTTCCTTCACGGGCACGGGTGACTTCATCTTCCCCGCGGCCATGAATCCCAATGTCCCGCTGTTCACCTTCTACATTGACCTCACGACGACGGACCCGCTCAACGCGACCCGGCAATTCAACATTTCCTACCGCACCGAGACGCCGACGTTGATCGCGCCCAATTGCTGCTCGGACCACAAAGCGGACATGACGTTCCCGGTCAGTTCCCCACCCGACCCGTTCACCTATACCGACGTCATCTTCGATACATTCCAGCCCCCGGTCGTAACTTCTGCCGAGGGAACGACCCCGATTTACGCTTCGGTGGGACTCGTCCCGGAGCCGACGACCGTGACACTGCTTGCGTCCGGACTCCTTGGCCTGCTGGGCATCGCCCTCGTTGACCGGAAGCGCAGGACGCTGACTCGTTCCTGAACCCTGTGCAGCACCCCCCAAATGCGACGCCCCGGTTGGACTCCAACCGGGGCGCTTGCTTGCCAGGATTCGGCCGGCGTACTGCGTCAGGCCTTGCCGCGACTCAGCGCTTCCTGCACTGCGGCCACAAACTCGTCGAGCGTGAAGGGCTTGCGAAGCGTGACGATTTCGGGCATCGGCGGCTCGCCCGTGAGCCCATCGCTGCCCGACACGCGCAGGATGGGAAGCTCGGGATTCATCTCCCGCAGCTTGCTGATGAGCACTCGCCCCGTCATCCGGGGCATGCGGCTGTCGGTTACGACGAGATCGAACGGGGGATCGGCGAGCCGCGCAAGTTCCCAGCCCTCTTCCCCATCCTCCGCCACGATCGGATCAGCGCCGAGCAGGCGCACAAACCGGGCAACCACCCGACGAACGTCGGGCTCATCTTCGACAATGAGGAATCGGGAACGGCCTGGAGCGGGCATGGGGGCTCCCTGCTGGGCTCCCTCCAGCATACGATTTCCAGGCCGATTGCGCCAGCGGTGCAAGGACTGGCAGCGGGATGCTACGGAGATTGGAGACGGGCGTGAGGCATGGGGCGCCGGGCGATACTCGCATCTCTCAGCTCTCGGCCCGCTGCCCTCAGCGTCCAGCGCTCCACCCATTGTTCTCCCGATTCACATCGGGATACCAGCCATCAGGATCAATGATTACGCCGATCACGCGCGGCCGGGCGGCGACGGTAGCCGACGCGCGGCGGGCGCCGCCAAGCCAGACCGAGGGCGGCAGGTCCACTGTCTGCCGGCTGCTGTCCGCCCGGGTGACCACGAGGTGCACGGGCATGATCGCGAGGCCGCGGTCTCTCACATCGATCCGCACTGAGTCGCCCACGGTGGCTACCGAGTCAATGGCCTGGTCCAGCGACCAGCCGCGCTGGAACCAGCTGTTCCAGAACCAGGAGAGGTCACGGCCGGCACTGCTGCTCATGGCGTTGAAGAAATCGAATGGCTCGGGATGACGGCCAATCCATTGGCGGCCGTACTCCACCAGCGCCCGATGAAAACGCTCGGCGCCCATAACGCCGCGCAGCGCAGCGAGGACTTGTGCCGTCTTGTTGTAGTACATGACCAGGTAGAGGTCTTCCGGAAATTCATCACCCGGCAGCGAGAGCGGCATGTCGTGCCCGGCTCGGGCCGCCTCGAGGTAGGACCGGCGCTGGCCTTCCTCCGAGTCATTGGGCCGGCCGCCGGCTCTCGGCGCGCCGTAGAGCACGCGCATGGCCTGCGCGACGTTGAACTGGGTGAGGCCCTCGTCCATCCAGGGGTGCCGGGTCTCGTTGGAACCGACCTGCATCGGGAACCACATGTGTCCCGTCTCGTGCATCAGGTCGCCGGCGAGTGAGAGTGTATCGGCCCAGGGCTGCATCAGCGTCATCATCGGATATTCCATGCCGCCACCGGTGAGCACGCCCTCCATCGAACTCATCTGGGGCCAGGGATAGGGCCAGAGCCAGGCCGAGAGCTGCTCGATCGCATCGCGAGTATAGCGTGCGCCGCCCACGGCCCAGGCCTCGGCCAGCTGATGCAGCCGGAAGTAGCTGTTGATGTCGACGGTATCCGGCGCGCCCTTCCCCGGGACCTGCACCAGGGCGCGGGTTGCGTCCCACGCATATTCATTGCTGGCGCCCCAGGCGAAGTCGCGCACGTTGTCCGCCGTGTAGTGCCAGGTGGCCGTGCTGCCGCGCCCGGCCAGCACCCGCTCCACCTGCTGGCCGGGGGTCAGCATGCGAATGACCCGGCCACTCCGCCGCGCCGCGCGCAGGCTGTCGCGCGCGCTCCTGGTCAGGACCTGGTCGGGGTTGCGCAACGTGCCGGTGGCACCCACCACCCAGCCGCGAGGAACCGTGAGCTGCACGTCATAGTCGGCCGGATCCATGTAGAACTCGGCCTCCAGCAGGTACGGATCGGCCACCCACCCATGGACGTCGTCATACACGGCCACCTGGGGATACCAATAGCCCATGAAGTAGACGTTGCCGTCGCGGCCCTCGCGTCCGTCAGAGGGTGTCTCCGGCACCTCGTAGGACCAGCCGCAGTCGAACGTGAGGCTGTCGCCGGGCCCGAGCGGACGCGCCAGCAGGATCCACATTACGGTCCCGTTCACCAGGTACTGCGGTCCTGTAGGCGAGGAATCCTGCCGCCCGCGACGGGTGCGCTCCACCACCGGCTGTCCATCAACCGTCATGGCGCCGAGGGTCACGCCTCCAGTAACGGGCGCCGGATCGCGCCGTGGAACGCCAGGAGAGAAAACGTTCTGGCGGAGATGCACGGCAATCCGGCGCAGGGTATCAGGCGAATGATTCAGGTATGTGACACGCTCCTGGCCCCGTACCCGATGGGTGGTAGTGTCGAGCGATGCGGCGATGCGGTAGCGCGCGTGCTGCACCCAGTTGGCGCTCCCGGGCGCGCCAGTCCGCGTCCGAGTGCCACGCAGTACCGCGTTGGTGAATTCGGCGGTCTCGATGAGGGGCCCGGGCAGCGGCCGTCCGTGCTCCATCGTGGCGTCGGGATCCACGCTGGGCGCGGGGACGGACTGGGCGGCGGACAGCGAAGGGACAAGCAGGAAGGCGAGCACCGCCAGGCATCGGAATCGCTGAGCGCCGAGCGCTGAGCGCTTAGGCATGAATGTCTCCATCGAGTACGGCGCGGACTTTCCGCGCGAGGCCCTCGCCACTGAACGGCTTCTGGAGGAACGCAGTGCCGGGCTCGGTGACACCGCGCTGCATGATGGCGTCGTCGGTGTAGCCGGACATGAACAGCACCCGCACGTCCGGGCGCTTCACGCGGATGCGCACGACCATTTCCCGGCCGCTCAGACCTGGCATCACCATGTCGGTGGCGACGAGGTCAATCTTGCCGGGGTGCTCGGTGGCAAATGCGATCGCCTCCTCGGGTCCCGGCATGCCGATCACGGTGTAGCCCGCGCGGGTCAGGATCTGGCAGCCGACCTTGAGCAGTGACGGTTCGTCCTCCACGAAGAGGATGCTCTCGCGCACGTTGCCGAGCGCGGGGGCCGCCGGTACCGGCTCGGCAGTGGTCGCCGCCGCCTCCACGCGGGGCAGGTACACCTTGAACGTGGCGCCATGCCCCGGCTCGCTGTACACCAGGACCGACCCGCCGTTCTGCTGCACGATGCCGTAGACCGTGGACAGCCCCAGGCCGGTCCCCTCGCCTGCCGGCTTGGTGGTGTAGAACGGCTCGAAGATGCGTGCCTGCTGGTCCTTGGGGATGCCGACGCCGACATCGCTCACGGCAAGCATGACGTAGCGACCGGCCGGCAGCAGCTTGTTCCCTTGATGATGGAGTTCGTCGAGCTCCACTTCCGTCGTCTCGATCGTGAGGCGTCCGCCATCGGGCATGGCGTCGCGGGCGTTCACGGCCAGGTTCATGACGATCTGCTCCAGGTGGCCTGGATCCATGCGCACCCGGCCAACGTCGGGACTGAGCCGGGTCTCGATCACGATGTCCTCGCCGATGATGCGCTCGAGCATCTTGCGCACGCCGGCGATGATCCCGTTGATGTCGAGCACCTGGCGCTCGGCGACCTGGGGCCGGCTGAACATGAGCAGCTGGCGGGTAAGCGCCGCACCGCGCATGCCCGCATCGCGGACTTCCTCGATGTCGGCCCGGTGTGCGTCATCGTCCGGCAGGTCCTCCAGCACAAGATTGGAGTACCCCAGCACGGCGGAGAGGATGTTGTTGAAGTCGTGTGCGATCCCGCCCGCCAGGCGCCCGACCGCTTCCATCTTCTGCGACTGACGGAGGCGAGCCTCGAGGCGGTTCCGCTCGGTGACATCGGTGACCAGCACCAGCTCCGCGTCGACGCCAAGAAACGTGACCGGCCGCCCCCGGATCTCCACGTCGAAGACGGTGCCATCGCGGGTGATGTGCCGCCAGTTGGAGGCATCCTGCCGGGCCTCGAACTCGGTCCGGACCGCCTGCTCGAGGGCCTCGACGTCCTGGGGCGGCCGGATATCCCGGATGGTCAGGCGGGTGAATTCTTCGTGGGAGTAGCCATACTTGGTCACGGCGGCCGCGTTGACCGCCAGGAACTGCAGCGTCTTGCGATCGAAGACCCACATCGGGCTGGGATTGAGGTCGAACAGCATGCGGTACTGCTTTTCCGAGAGTCGCAACCGCTCCTGGCCGTCCTGGACCCGCGCCACCATGGTCCGGAACGCATCAGAGAGCCGCGCCAGTTCGTCGCCAGCTCGCTCCGCCGGCTCGGTCTCACCATTGCTGCGCGCCACCTGCTCGGCTTCGTGCGTGAGATCGACGAGTGGACGGGTCAGCTGCCGGCTCATGATCCAGCCAAGCGCCGTGCCGGCCAGCAGGACCAGCGCGGCGATGCCCGCCATTTCCCGCATGAGGGGCCGGGAGCCGCTCATGACCTCGGCGTTGGAGAACTCGGTGCCCATGAGCCAGGGCGTGTTGGCGGGACGGGCCACTGCGCCCAGCCGCAGGATCCCGGCGCGACGGTACGTCCCGCTGCGGATGGTGTCCCGGATCAGCGCCGACTCAGCCGGCGCGCTCATGTCAGCCCAGATGCTGCCGTCGGCGTTCCCGACATAGATCCGCGCGTCACTGCCCAGCATGGCCGCGATGGCCCGGGCTCCGCTGCCGGCGTCAATGACGCGCCGAATCACCAGGTACCAGGGCGCCCCGTCCCGGCGCCTGATGGGCGCGCTCATTTCGTAATACGCCATGCGGCCGTCGGAGAAGATCGGGCTCAGCGCGGCCGAGTCGGGGAGGGGCGGCGCCAGCGCCGCCGCGGCGATGTCGGTCCTGGTCGTGGGCCGCACGCTCAGGTGCACGGTCCCGCCGGCATCGCGGATTTCCACGGCGTTGCCGGGCGTCGTATCGCGCGCGAAGCTGGCCAGCTCGTCACGCACGGTGGTGGCCGCCGTCGTGTCGCCATTCACGAATCGCTGCATGGCCCGGGAGCCGGCCTTGCCCACCAGCTGTGCCTTGGCGGCCTCGAGCTGCTGCGAGATGGCGGTGGCCAGCTGGTTAGCCGCGCTGGAGAGCCGCTCGGCAGCAGCCGAGTAGGCGGCGTGTGACGCCACCCGGTAGCTGAGCGCCCCGAAGATCACGATGACGATCAGCAGGACGCTCCCGATCAGGAGCGGCAGGCGGACATTCAGGGAGAGCCGTTGCGCCGGCTGAGGCATGGGCTTCCGTCACAAGTGTCGAGAAACGCCGGGCCAGGAACCAACGGACCAGCGAAACATCCGGTTTACGGCAATCAGGGGTGTGATTCGAATCTGGGTGTGGTGGGATGGATTCAGCAACCCTTCGGGCCGAAACGGCCCCAGCGTGGCACACAGGCTTGCGTGCAGCTATTGGCAGGCCACCTTTCGCCCCATGGAGCGCAACCGGATCCGATCGACTGGCCTGCCGCGGCGTGTGGTGCGGTGTTTCTGGCGTGCGCTCCGGCTCCGTTGTCCCAATTGCGGCGGCGGCGGGCTCTGGCGCAGCTGGTTCCGGATGCGCGAGGCCTGCCCGACCTGCGGGATCCACCTGGAGCGGGGCGAGCATGGTTACATCGTGGGGGCCTACATGTTCAACATCGTGGCGTCGGAGCTGGTGTTCGCGGCGCTGCTGCTGGCTGTCATGATCTGGAAGTGGCCGTCGCCGCCGTGGGGCATGCTGCAGTGGGGCGGCGCTGGCCTGATGCTGCTGCTGCCGGTGCTGTTCTACCCCTTTTCCAAGACGGTCTTCCTGGCGTTTGACCTGCTGTTCCGGCCGCAGGGCTTTGAGGAGGACGATGCGCTCAGGGGACCGGGGAATCGGCGCTGAGCGCTCCGCGCCTAGCGCTCAGCGCCCAGCAACACCGCCATCGGCAACCCGATCATCAGCGCGTGCTGCAGCAGGTTGATGTAGAATGTCGGTGAGGACGTGGGCGTGGGATGGGCCTGGCTCAGTGGCAGCACGACGAAGTCCATCAGCAGCCAGATGATCGGTCCCCACGCGAGTCCCAGCAGCATCCTTCCTCTCATCGTGGAAATCAGCTTTCGCAGTCCTGCCACGCGCGCGGTCAGCAGGAAGAAGACGAGCGTCCAGCCGAATGCGACCAGCAGGTGGAGCCCCAGCCCCAGCACAGCCGTGGCGGGGCCGCCGTCATAGGCCGCCCGGCCCAGCAGGCCGGTGGCAATCGACTGCGCCAGTTCCTGCACGGTCAGCGCGTGCGTGAGCCAGACCCACCGCACCAGCACATAGAAAAAATCCAGTGCCGCAACGATTAATGCAGTCGCGGCAATTCGTCCCGCGACGGAAGGGCGCGTGGGCAGGGCGCGTGCGCTCGTCATGAATCCACCAATGAGCGGGAAGGAAGCCTGGATGAATCGGAAGATTGCCGACGCGTGCGAGGAAGACCAGCGAGCAGTGACGAGCGGTGCGGAGATCGCGCCGCGGCCGGCGGAGCACCACGCAACTCCCGCCGTTTCAGGACGAACGGCGTGACTCAGCGCACAGCGGGTTGCAGGCCGCAGCGACACTGTGTGGCGTGGTCATTATCCAACGATCGCATACGTCCAGCATCGCCGGACGTCGCAGGTATTCACTGAGCAGAAAGGTTCCGCATGTTGCACCGCAAGACATTCCGCGCGGCGGTCCTGCTGGCCGCCTTCGCGCTGCCCGTCCTCGGGTGCTCTGATGACGAGAACACCGGACCGGACAACGGCACGACCCAGGTGACGGTCAAGCTGACCGACGCGGATGGCGGCATCAAGGCTGCCGTCGTCACCATTTCAGAAGTCTACCTGGTCGGGAGCGGGGACGAGTCGCATGTGAGTCTGACCACGACGCCCGCCACGATCAACCTCGTCGACCTCGCCAACACCGCGCAGACGCTCGTCGACGCCAAGGACATCACCAACGCCGACTATAGCGAACTGCGCTTCGTGATCACCGGCGGCTATGTGGAAGTGGCAGACCCGGAAGGCGGCACCAGCATCTATGCATCGTCGCCGGACTACGCCGGGCTTCCGGCCGGGGCCATCGTGACCGGCCAGCTGCAGATGCCTAGCCTGGCGGAAAGCGGGCTCAAGGTGGACCTCCCGGCGGATGACCTCACGCTGGATGGTGGGACCGAGACGCTGCTGCTCGACTTCGACGTGTCCCAGAGCTTCGGCGCCGCCGCCGGCAATTCGGGCATGTGGGTCATGCATCCCGTGATCAAGGGCGCCACGTTCAGCGAGCCGGCGCAGGTGCGCGCGTCGCTCACGCTGGGACCGGATGTCACGCTTCCCGGCAACCTGACCCTCGGTGGATTCAGCGCGGTGCTGACGACGACGGGCGGGGGCAACGAGACGCTGCCGCTCAGCGACGGGGACGCGGACGGCACCTTTGACGCCACGTTCGACTTCCTGCTGCCGGGCAGCTACAACGTCTCATTCACGGGCCCGGAGGGCGTGAGCTTCACGACTGACCCGACCACGCCGATTGTCGTGACCGCGGCGGAGGGCACCACGGCCGACGCCAGCGCCACGATCACCGAGGCCACCGAGTTTACCACGCCGGAAGTGCCGACAGAATGACAGTCGTAAGACGTAAGTCGTAAGTCGTACGACCTACGACTTACGACTTACGTCTTACGTCTCTGCAGTCGCAAGTTCCGTCACCCGTTCCCCGCCCACTTCACCAGCCTTCTGCAAGGCACGCCGGAAGAGCACGGCGCCCACCGTCTCGTTCATGGCGATGAGCGTCAGCAACAGCGTACGCATCTCCCCACCCGCCGCCGGATACGACGCCGAGGCCACGGTCACGAGCCCGATTGCAACACCGGCCTGCGAGATGAGTCCCATCCAGAGCGGCCGCGACTCCGCGGCGGGAAGCCGGGCCCACCGGGCCCCGAGGCGGGTACCGAGCCGGATGCCTCCCGCGCGTACCAGTGCGATCGGCAGCACGAGCGGCCAGAGTCTCGCCAGGTCGGGCAGCTCGATCTTGGCCCCCGCCAGTGCGAAGAAGATGACGAACACGGGCGCCGCCGACCGTTCCATCGCATCCCGCAGGAGCACGCCGTTGCCGTGGCGCGAGAAGTTCTTGGCGATGAAACCGGCCACGAGCAGCGTGAGCAGCGGCTCAGTGTGCATGAGCCGCGCTACCTCGAGGCCGAAGAAAGTGGCCAGGATGGCAAAGAGAAAAAGATCTGACGTGGTGAGGCGCAGGTAGATGACGATGGCGAGCCCGATCAGCAGCCCGACCGGAAACGCGCCGCCGATCTCCCACGCGGTGGCACCGAGGCTGCCCACGCCCTTGGCGCCCGACGGCACCAGCGCTCGCGCGACCGAGAGCGCCACGCTGAAGAGGAGCACGACGGCCACGTCAGCCACGAGCACGACGCCCAGTGTCGTCCGGGCGACGGGCCCCTGCGCCCTGGTCTCGGTGAGCAGGGCGATCGTCACCGCCGGAGAGTGCACGATCGCGACCGACGCGAAGAGCCCGGCGAAGGCGCAGACGACAATCCAGTTATACCCGGCCAGGAACGGAATCCACGGCCGCATGAGCACGAGGACCGTGAAGATCGCCACGAACGTGACGGCGAGTTCAGTGCCGGTCACCTTGAGCAGTGAGACGCCTCGGCGGCGCAATTCCGCGAGGTCGAGTTCCGCGCCGGCGATGAAGGCGATGAGCGCGATGGCGAGGTCGCCGACCGGTTGGAGATCCAGGGCTTCGCCCGGCCGCACCACCGTCGTGGCGTGTGGGCCGAAGACCACGCCAGCCACGAGGTACCCGACGATCTTGGGCAGGTGAAAATTCTCGGCCAGCTCACCAGCCGAGTAGGCGGCCAGGATCAGGAAGCCGAAGACAAGGATCGTGCGGCCAGCCCCGCCAAAGGGCGCGGCCAGCGCGATCAGCTGCATGAGGCCAAGCAGGAGAATGAGGATGATGACGCGCCGCATGCTCAGCGCTCCTCGCCTACTGGCGCCGGTTCCGGCTCGGGCACCGCGGGCTCGGGCATCACCGGTTTCTGCTGTTCACCGGAGGCGCGGATTTCGTACGGGCTCGTGGTCACCACTTTCTGCATCAGCCGCGCCGAGGCAAGGTCGGTCAGCAGCACGCTCACGACCGCGGCGGTGAAGATGATGTCAGGAAAATAGGAGTTGCTTTCGATGAGGTAGTTGAAGGCGATGGCGAGTGCCAGGCCACCCTGCCCGATCAGCGCGCGTCCCCAGTTGGGGCCCAGCACGCCGGTCATGTCATTGAGCCGCGCGGCCAGCCGCGCCACGTAGACCTTGCTCAGCATCCGGGCCACCAGGAACACCAGCACCGGGATAAACCATGCCCCGCTGCCGCCGGGGCTCCAGAGCGCCCCGCCGCACAGCAGCAGCACGAAGTAGAGCGGCCGCTCCACGCTGTGGAGCACCGCTTCAATCTGCTGGCGGTTGCGGGAAGTGTTGGCCAGGATGGCGCCCATCAGGAGGCCGGGCAGGAGCGGCGACAGCTGCAGGAAGCTCGCGGCCCCGGTGACGAAGATGATGGCGCCCGCCAGCGAAATGAACAGCCGGTCGGGATGCCGCTCCTCGCCCAGGAACAGGTGAAAGAGCGCGCCGCCAGTCACGCCGACGGCGCACGAAATCACGAACCACTCCACCGCGGTGGGCGCGCGGCCAAGCTGCGGCGTGCCGACGTGGTTGAGGCAGAACACCGCGGTGAGCGTGGCGATCGCAATCAGCGAGTCCATGCCCACCGCCACCTCGATCTGTCGCACCACGACGCTGCGCCGCCCCAGCCGCTGGACGATCAGCTGCACGGCATCCGATGCCGAGCTGGTGCCGATGGCGCCCAGCACCAGCGCCGGCATCAGCGCATAGCCGGGTGTGACGCCGAAGAGCCACTGCAGCACCAGCAGGCTGGCACCGCTCACGACGACGAGAGTCGCCAGCGACTGCACGAACGCCAGCCGGTAGAACACCCCCCGCAGGCGGACCATGCCGGGCAGGTAGAGCCGCATGCCCACCATGGCGCCCATCCATCCCAGCGCCAGCGTCATGAAGGGAATGAACGTGCGCAGTGCCTGCGGTGTCATCAGCCCCGACACCTGTGGCCCCAGCAGGATGCCGAGCAGGAGGTATTCCGCCCCCGAGACGATCAGCAGGTGCCGACCGATCCACTGGAACGCCAGCTTGGCCGCGACATACGCTACCGCGACGAGGACGACGAGCAGGAGGGCTGAACTCATTCCCGGGAGAGTAGCCCGGAAGGGGGAGGAGCGGAAGGCGGTGACGGGGGCATGCGGCGTAGGGCGTGAGGTTAGCGCGCTTTCGCCCTCAGCTCTCGGCTCTCAGCTCACAGCGCTGAGCACTGAGCGCAAAGCGTCGGCGATCGAGCAGCTTCCCGATGCTCACCCTCGGGACCGTCATCGCGCCCTCGCGACTCATCACCAGCTTGATGACGTCGTGGTTGCGGCCGTACCAGCGGCTGCTGGGCTCGAGGTCCGACGGCAGGTCGAAGCCCGGCAACGCGGCCATGGCAAGCGGGGCCTGGCTGCCAATGCCCGATTCCGGCATCGTGCCGGCCCAGAGGGTGATGCCATGCTCTCGCGCGATCCGCCAGATCCGGCATGCCTCGGTGAGGCCGCCTACCCGGTGCACCTTGATGTTCCAGATGCTGGGACCGTTGAGCTCGACGATCTGCCGGGCCATCGTGGCGCTCTTGAGCGTTTCGTCGACGCAGATCGGCGTGGCGAGTTCCCGGCACAGCGTCACATGTCCAAGCAGTTCCTCGGGCGCGAGCGGCTGCTCGATGTAGAGCAAGCCCACGTCGTCGAGGGCCCGGAGCGTCTCGAGTCCGTCCGGCCAGGGGTACGCACCATTCGCATCCACCGTGAGTGGGATGCCGGTGCCGGAGAGTACCGCCGCCACCGCGCGCACCGGCGAGGTGTCCCAGCCCGGCATGATCTTGATCTTGACGCGACGGTAGCCAGCGTCGAGTGCGTCGAGCACCCGGAGCCGCAGGGTGTCGATGGACCGGTCCGGCGGAATACCCAAGGCCACGCCACACGGCACGGCGGTCCCGGGCGTCACGCCCAGCGCTTGCCCCAGCAAGCTGCCCAGGCTGCTGCGGTGCGACGAAGCGACCAGGTCCCACGCGGCGGTCTCCAGCCCCGCCCGCGCAAACGGATTGCCGCGAACGCCTCGGGAGAGCTCGGCGTCGACCGCCTGAGGCGTCTCGAATTCTCGCCCGCTGAGGCGAGGGATGAGCACCCGTTCCAGCAGGTCGCGCGCGCTGGCCAGGGTTTCCTCCGAATAGAATGGCAACCCAAACGGCGGGCATTCGCCCCATCCCTCCGCACCATCGGGATCCACCAACCGCACCACCAGCGACTCGCGCTCGTGCATGGCGCCGCCCGAGATGATGAACGGTTCGGCGAGCGGCAGCCGGAGCTGGTACAGCTCGATTCCCTCAATCTTCATGGGACGGTGCATCCATCAGACAGAGATCGCTGAAATGCA
>DASSOW010000263.1:0-5720 GCA_035700175.1 Gemmatimonadales bacterium
GGGCTGATGCGGACATGCACGGTACCTGCAAGCAGCCCAGCAACTGCGGTGCGTGCACCAACACGACGCAGAAGAAGCCGAAGATCGCCGAGGAAGAACTCGACGACCTTCGCGTTCAGCTCGAAGCAGCCCTGGCCTGACCCGCCCACTGCCACCCGGCGCACGCTCGTGCGCCGGGTGGGTTCCGGCGCTCGCATGACGGCTGTTCCACCGCTCCCCGCTCGCCTGTTCCGGGCGTCCGCGAGCTATCGCCTCGTGGAGCCAGGTGCCCTGCAATCTCCTCTTCCACCCTGGCTCGGGGCGCACGCGGCCCATCCCGCCTTTGGCGGCGTGCTCGTGCCCACGTCCGATGACTTCAGGGTCCAGCGCGTCATCACCCGCGATACGGCGCGACTCTTCAGGTCCCTGGCCCGGCCGGGGCGATGTCCCCGATCGATCCCGCTGCGCGCCCTTCGCGCGCTGGTGCTCGACGGTGTGGTCGAAGTTCGCGAGGGCCGGCACTATGTGAGTGGAGCGGCCGCACGTTCCTGCTGCGTTTCCCCTGGCGAGATGAGTGAATCCCCGTCCGCCACCGGCAGGCTTTCCCTTGCCACCTTGCAGGATGCTGCCGCGCTGCAACTCGCGTCTCCCGGCGTGCTCGCGCGGCTGCTTTACCATGCCAATACTCTTCCTGCGACGCCGGCATGGCGAAGCCGTTACCCCGATTCCCTGTCGCTCGAGCGTGAGCTTCGGCGAAGTGTGTCCCACTCGGCGGGATTGCAGCCTCCCGAGACTGCGGGACGAGGTGCCTGGCTCTCGTGGGAGCGGCAAACACACCGCGGGGCCCTGGGCACAATCTGGAAACTTTATGTGAGTCCGATGCCTGACCACCTGGCGCCGGCGCTCGCGGCCGCGTCGCAGCAGCGCGATGCCTTTTCCATGAAGGTAGGGCGGGATGTTGCCAACATCCTGCGTCCCGACAAGATGGTGCTGTACTTTGCCACGCCGAGGCAGCTGCACCGGGCCGCGCGGCAGCTCGACCGCGATCTCGCCGGCGTGCCGGCCCACGGGGTGCCATTCACCGGGCAATGCGGACCGTCGGCGCTTCTGTCATGGGGCGCGGATCCGGCCGGCCGCGGCACGGCCGCCCCGTGGAGTGGCGACGACAGCTGGCGCGCCTGGCTCACCCAGCGGCTTGCCACGGCAATGGTGCAGGCGGTCAGGGATCCCGGGTGCACCGTGCCGCCGTGGCAGTATGCCATGGAACGGGTCTCGCTCGATGGGGTGAACGTCCGGAGCTGGACGCCATCCGGGCGCGTGCCCGGCGTATCGAAAGCACTCCATGGCACTCACTGACCTGCTCGTCCTTCCTGATGATGTCCTGCTGAAGCCGCTCGCCGGGCTGCCGGTGGCGCTGCGCCGCCGGCTTCCCGCGGTGCCGCGTGGGTACGCCGTCGGGCGAGCCCGGGTGCGCGCTTCGTCCAAGGTGATCGGCCGCGATGCCGCCCGCCTGCTGCAGCGCTTCCGCCAGCCGACGCGCGTCGTGGATGCGCTGATCGCGGAGCACGGCGAGGGCGACGCGCGGCAGGCGCTTGCCGACGCTTTTCCCCTCCTGCGCGCGTGTTACGAGGCCCGGATCCTGGTCCCGGCTCAATCACCAGATGCCGCCAGGATCGCCGCGTCTTTCGACAAGGGCGAGCAGATCGGCAGCCACGTCGTCATCCGTTCGGTAGCGGTCCTTGAGGATACCGAGCTGTACCAGGTCCGGAATCCGCGGGGGCAGATCGCTGCGCTCAAGATTGCCCGTGCCGGTGCGGAGGACCGCCTGCGGCCCGCCATGCGGCAGGAATGTCGCGCGTTGCGGCTGTTGGGCGGCCGCGACGCACCCCGCTTGCGGGAGTCCGGCACTGTCGAGGGCCGGCCCTGGCTGGCCATGTCATGGCGCAGCGGTGTCTCGCCGCTGGTGCTTGCCGCGGACCTGCGTTCGCAGGGCCGCGCCGGGCAGGCAGCCCTGTTGCGTCTGCTGGTCAGCGTTGCCCGGGCCTACGCGAGACTGCACGCTCGCACCGTCCTGCATGGTGACGTGCATGCCGGCAATCTGCTCGTGGATCCCGCTGGCCGGGTCACGATTCTCGACTACGGCCTGAGTCGCGTTGGTGCGCGACGGGAGTGCGAACGCGGCGCCGTGCTTCCCTACGCCGAGCCTCTCCTGGCGCAGGCCTGGCTCAGCGGCGCGATGCCGCCGCCGCTCTCCGCGGCCGGCGAACAGTTTGCCATCGCCGCGCTGCTGTATCACTTCGCATGCGGCGCCACGCATGTCGGCCCGACGCAGGACCGCGACGCCGTGCTGCACGCGCTCACCACCAGGCCACCGCTTCCATTCGCCGCGCAGGGCGCGGCGCCCTGGCCCGAACTCGAGGCGGTCCTCGCACGGGCACTGGCGCACGAGGAGCAGGAGCGCCTTCCCTCGGTGCGCACGCTCGCCGCCGAGCTCGAGCGTTGCGCGCTTCCACCGGCGTCCCAATCGCCGGCGATTTCTGTTCGCAACAGGACTGATGCCTGGTTGCGGACAGTGGCGCTTCATTCACCACGCGAGTGGGCCAGCCGGCTCTCCCCACCGCGATGCTCCGTGATGCATGGCCTGGCCGGTACGGCATTCGGCCTCTACCGCCTGGCGATGCTCCGCGACGATCCTCGACTGCTCTCCCAGGCCGCCGGCTGGTGTGAGGTCGCCAAGGTCGCGGCCGCGGGTCCAGGCGCGTTCCTGAACCCGAGGCAGGGTCTCGGCGCGAAAGTGGCGGGTACGGTCGCGCCATTGTTTACTGCTTCGGGACTCTTGCTGGTAGATGCGCACATCGCCCAAGCCACTGGTCAGACGGCACGCATGGCAACCATCATCGACCAATACTGCGCATTGCCCGTTGAAGGTGAGGCGAGAATTGAGCTGGGTCAGGGAATTGCGGGTGTGCTGCTGGGCGCGGCGCTGCTGCTCGAGTGTGCGCCACCGGAGCTGGCGACGGCGCGCCAGCGTCTCCGGCACTTAGGTCGCGCCTTGGCGCAGCGCCTCGACAGATCGCTTGCTGCGCTCGATCACTTTCCGGACCAGCCGGGTCCATTGCAGAACGCGGGAATTGCGCACGGCTGGGGCGGCGTCCTGTACACGCTGCTCCGCTGGTGCCGCGCTGCCGGCGTGGAACCCACGCCAGCCGTGATACGCGGCCTCGGCATCCTCAGCCGGCTGGCGGAGCCACGGGGCAGTGGAGTGCAGTTTCCTCACGCGCGGGGGACTGGCAGCCACCATGACATCCCCGGGTGGTGCAACGGGCCCACTGGCCTGGTGCATCTCTGGATCGTGGCAGCGCACATCACCGGCCAGCGCCGCTACGCAGCGCTCGCTGAACGTTGTGGCTGGAGTGCGTGGGAGGCGCCTGATCTCGTGCCTGACCTCTGCTGTGGCCTCACTGGCAGGAGCTACGCGCTGCTCGCGCTCTACCGCGCCTCTGGGGAGACGGCATGGCTGGATCGTGCGCGGCGGCTCCAGCAGAGGGCGGCGCGGAGCCTTCCACGCGGTGCGTCAGGTATGCTGTCCCTCTACAAGGGTGCGCTCGGGCCAGCGCTCCTGGAGCAGGAGCTGGCGCTGCCCGCACGAAGCTGTCATCCGCTCTTCGAGCCCGAAGGGTGGCCCCACGTGCAGGTCGGCGCATGAGCGACCTCCTCGAGCGAATCACCAGCGCGCTGGGCGATCGCTATGCCGTCGAGCGCGAGCTGGGACGCGGTGGCATGGCGGTCGTCTTCCTGGCGCATGACCTTCGCCATGATCGTGATGTCGCCATCAAGGTGCTCTCCCCCGAGCTGGCCGCGTCACTCGGGCACCAGCGGTTCGTTCGCGAAGTCCGGGTTGCCGCACGGCTCAGCCACCCCGGCATCGTCCCGCTCTATGACAGCGGCGATGCGGATGGCCTGCTGTACTACGTCATGCCGGTCATCCAGGGCGAATCACTCGCGGCGCGTCTTCGGCGGGAAGGGTCGCTGCCGCTCGAGGACGCACTGGCCATCGGCGCCGAGGTGGCCGACGCGCTCGACTATGCCGGCAGGCAGGGCGTTGTCCATCGCGACATCAAGCCGGGCAACATCCTCCTGAGCGGCGGGCACGCGCTGGTTGCCGATTTCGGACTGGCGCACGCCGTGGAGCAGGATCATGCGGTGCTGACCTCGTCCGGACTCGTGGTCGGCACGCCGATGTACATGAGCCCGGAGCAGGTCGGCAACTCGGCACGACTCGATCCGCGCTCCGATCAGTACAGCCTGGGCTGCGTGCTGTACGAAATGCTGGTGGGCGAGCCGCCGTTTACCGGTGCCTCGGTGCAGCAGGTCTTTGCCAGGCACGCCGTGGAACGGGTGCCCAGCATCCGGGCGGTGCGCGATGTGGTGCCCGAGATCGTCGAAGGAGCGATCCACCGGGCGCTGGCCAAGAACCCGGCCGACCGCTTCCAGAGCTCGGGAGATTTTGCGCGGGTTCTCCGGGGCGAGTCCTTCCCCGCATGGAGTCGCGCGTCGCTCGAGCTGCCGCGGCCCCGGCGCCGCTCCTGGCTCATTCCGGCCGCGTTGCTGGTGTCCGCCGTCGGCGTCTTCGTCGCCTGGCGCCTGCTGGCCAGCCGCGTCCCGTCGCTGCCACTGGACCCAACCCGCGTCGCCATCCTGCCATTCGCTCCAGTCAATCCGGGCGACTCGGCCGCCACGGCGGCCGGGCTGGCGCTGGGCAACCTGATCGCAGAACGCTTCACTGGGCAGGGCGGGCCACGCGCCATCGAACCGTCCGGCGTGCAGGCGGCACTTCGACGCTTCAACCTGACGCCGGGATTGGTGGACCAGCCTCACGTTCGTGAACTTGCCAGGACACTGGGCAGCGGCCTGATGCTGCGGGGCCAGGTGCTCACGTCCGGCGACTCGCTCAACGTCACGGCAACGATCGAATCCTCCGGCGATGGCGCTGAGCTGGCCAGGGTCGCCAGCGTCGGCGGCACCATCAACCGCCTCCGCCCACTTGCCGACCAGGTCGCCGCCGGACTTCTCATTTCGCTCGCGGGACAGCCAGCCGAGAGGATTGCTGCCCTGCGGCAGTCAACCCTGCCAGCGCTGCGTTCCTTTCTCCAGGCGGAACGTGAATTCGGCAACGGGCACTATGCGGCCGCGGCCTCAGATTATGCGGCGTCAATCGACCAGGATTCATCATTTGCCCTGGCGGGCATCGGTTGGCTCATGGCGGGCCAGCTGTCCAGTAACAGCAGCGCGGACACGGTGACACGCTGGCTGAAGTTGCACAGGGGCAGCCTGCCCATGACGGATGCGCGCTTCCTGCCATGCCTCAACAGGGAATTCCTGCCAGAGAGCATCCCGATCTCGGTGCGAGACACCATGGCCTATTACTCACTCTGCGAGATGGCGACCTCGGCTCCGAGGCGGCCCGACATCTGGATGCAGTTCGGCCTGGTGCTCAACCAGCAGAGTTGGGCCGGCCTGACGGGCGCGCGGGACCGCGCGGCCGCGGCCTTTCAGAAAGCGCTGGAGATCGACTCGGCCTATGTGCCCGCGCTGGGTCACCTGCTCGAGATCGAAGCGGCGCGCGGCGACACGGCGAGCGTTCGGCGCCTGGGACGCCGCTACCTGGCGCTCGATACGGATGGCGATCTCGCGGCGTACTATCGCTGGCTGGTGGCCGCATCGTTGAGCGACACGGCGAC
>DASSOW010000264.1:0-2534 GCA_035700175.1 Gemmatimonadales bacterium
GACGATCATGTGCTGGCAAGGCTACGATGGGCCGAACGCCAACAAGCCGTTCATCGAGCAGACCGGCACCGAGATCAACGCCATCTACCTGGGCAGCAACGACGAGATCTTCGCAACGCTGCGCGCCGGCGGGCTGGGCGAGATCGACATCGTCACCCCGTATCACGGCTACGTCAAGAACCTCTTCGAGGCCGGGCTGCTGCAGGAGATCGACTACTCGAGGTTGCCCAACACCGCCGACTACATCTCGATATTCCAGAAGCCCGACTGGAACACGTTCGACGGCAAGACCTACGCCGCGCCCTTCGTCTGGGGCACGGGGCCGATGATCTACAATGCCGAGTTCATCCCCGAAGCGCCGGCAGAGTGGATGGACGTCATGAAGCCGGAGTACACCGGCAAGGTGATCATGACCGACGACGCCCTCGGGCACTATCTGATCTGGAACCAGGTCACCGGCGCCGAGGATCCGACCCAGGTCACCCAGGAGCAGCTCGACGCGACGACCGAGCTGCTCATCCAGATCAAGACCGAGCAGGCGCGTGCGTTCTCGCCGAACATGGGCGATCTGGCCGACATCATGGCCCGCGGCGAAGCATGGCTCTCGACCATTGGCTGGGAGGCGATTCCAGCCTTCCCGGTGGCCGAAGGCGCCGATCTGCGCTACACGCACCCCGCGCCCGGGGACTTCACCTTCGTCGATTCCTACTGCATCCCGGCCGAAGCGCCGAATCTGGACACCGCGTACGCCTTCATCGACCACATGCTCAGCCCGGAGGCCCAGGCCATCGCAATGGACGACATGGATAGCGCGACGGTCAACGTGGAGGCGATCCCGCTCCTCGACGAGGCGACGCGGGCCCTCTTCCCGTACGACAATCTCGACGAGATCTTCGAGATCGCGCCGGTCTGGGGTTTCCCGCCGCTGGAAGACCAGGGTGACGGCATCGTGACGTACAACGGATGGCTGGAAGCATGGGAACGGGTTCGCGCGGCGTAGGCCGCGAGCGATCGATACCATCCCACGACGCCATCGACGTCGAGGGGGTCGTCAAGCGCTTCGGCGCCACGACCGCCCTCGACGGCGTATCGCTGCGGGTCGAGCCGGGGAAATTCGTCTCCCTGCTCGGCCCCAGCGGCTGTGGCAAGACCACGCTGCTCCGTATCATCGGGGGATTCGAATCCCCCGATGCCGGCCGCATCGCGATCCACGGGCAGCGGGTCGATGGGCTGCCGCCGAACCGGCGTCCCGTCAACACCGTGTTCCAACGCTACGCACTCTTTCCGCACAAGACCGTTTTCGAGAACATCGCCTTCCCCCTGGTCTTGCGTCGGGTGCCGGTCGCGCAACAGCGCGAGGCGGTGCAGCGCATGCTCGATCTGGTGCGGCTGCCCGGTATCGAGTCGCGCTCCCCGGCGCAGCTTTCCGGGGGACAATCGCAGCGGGTGGCCCTGGCTCGGGCGCTGGTGGGGCAACCGCAGGTGCTGCTGCTCGACGAGCCGCTGGCGGCGCTCGACCTGAAGCTGCGCAAGGCGATGCAGCTCGAATTGCGCCGCATCCAGGAGGAGTTGGGAACCTCCTTCCTCTACGTGACTCACGATCAGGAAGAGGCGCTGACGATGTCCGACCGCATCGTCCTCATGAACGAGGGGCGCATCGTGCAGGAGGGGAGCCCCGCGGAGATTTACGATCGCCCCGCCACGGTCTTCGCCTCCGGGTTCATCGGCGAGGCGAACCTGCTGCGCGGCACCACGACCGTGGTGGATGGAGAGCGCGCCTGGGTGCGGGTGACCGATTGTGACCTGGAGATCGTCGCCCCAGCGCATGGCATCGCTCCCGGGCGGCCGGTGGTGGTATCCGTCCGCCCGGAGCGGTTGCGTGTGGAGCGCCCGGGAGCGGCCAATGGAGTCGAGAATCGCTTGCCCGGCACGCTGCAACGACGTATCTTCCTCGGGAATATCGTCCGCCAATACGTGTCCCTGACGCCGGATCTCGTGATTGCGGCCCAAGCGGACGTTGATGCCGAGACGATCTCCGAAGGGGAGGCGGTCGAGGTCACCTGGCGTGCCGACAACACCATCCTCTTGCAGGAGGGCGAGGCGTGACTGCCGCTGAGGGCATGCCGGCCCGCCTTGGGGGAGCCGCGGACGACGACACCCTCCTTGCCGTCCGGCCGCGGTGGCCGCACGCGTGGGTTGCGCAGATCATCCCGGCACTGCTTTTCCTGTTGGTCTTTCTGGTCGGACCGGTCGGCGTCTTTTTCGTCTACTCCTTCTGGACCGTCGAGGGCTTCGATCTGGCGCCGGTCTGGAACCTCGACAACTACCGCAAAGCGCTGGGCGACGAGATTTACCGTGATCTCTTCGCGCAGACGCTGGTCACGGCGGGGATGGCCGCGGCCTTCACGACGGTCATCGCCTACGTCTTCGCGCACGCCATCCGGTTCCCGCTGCGACGGTATCAGGAGCCGCTGCTCTTCCTGGTGGTGATCGCCCTCTTCTCCGGGTATCTCGTGCGTATCTATGCCTGGCGA
>DASSOW010000265.1:0-3233 GCA_035700175.1 Gemmatimonadales bacterium
CGATGAGTCGACTCGAAAACGCAGCGTCCGGTGCCGCCTCCGGCGGGTTGACGAGCACCAGCCCGATGCCAGGCAATGCCTGCGCAACCAGATCGACGCGCGCCGCCGCTCCGCCGACCAGCACGGCGTAGCCACCCGGTCCGCCCAGGCCCGCCAAGGCAGCCTGCGCGTCGGCGGTGAGCCGGGTCGGCATACGGTTCGCGTCGGGTGCGGGGCCAAAACTGGCCACCCCATCCCTGATGGGAAAGCTGCGGTGGCATACGGGACAGCCGAGCGACCCTCGGCGCACGTCTCGCCCATCCATCACTTCGGGAATCAGGACAAGAAACTGTTCGTCGTGCTCCGCCGGGCAGCGCAGGTGATCGGTCAGCTCGATGAACACGCGCGCCCAGCCATCACCGGAAGACGACCCACGTGAGCTTCCCTGCCTCAACCCGGACGCGGCGCCAGACTTTCCTGCCGTCAATCTCGGTGCCGAGCTCATAGGTGCCGGTTGGAATGCCGCCGATGGCAAAATGCTCGTGATAGAGCGGGTGCGAGTGCGCCTGGTCGCGGTAGGTCTCCACGTAGGAGAGCGGTGTTTCCCGCGGCTCGGCCTTGCGCAGGCCGTAAATGCGGGCTCCCGGCACCGGCTTGCCGGCGGAATCCCAGACCTGCCCCGCTACGATGCCGGTATTCTCGGGCGGAGCGATCCATAGCTCCGGATTGGTGGTGTACGGGGGAAAGCGCTGCAGCGAATCGACAATCAGGGCAACGGAATCGGTGGGCGCGGCGTGGACCTCGAGATGCAGGTGATCGTTGGTGGCGCGCCCCGTGTGTCCCACCAGCGAAATAACCTGGCCCCGGGTGACCCGGTCGCCGACGGCCACCTTGAGCGCCGAATTGTGGTAGTAGACCGAGAAGATGTTGAGCCTGCCCTCCGGCGTCATGAGCACCGAATCCATGCGGATGGCAATCGTGAGCGCGCCTCGTTCGGCTGGGCCGGCATAGACCACGGTGCCGCTGCCGATCGCATGCACCGGCGTGCCGTCGGGATTGTTGAACTCGACTCCCTGGTGCTGCTGGAAATTGCCCCCCATGGTCGAGCCATACCGGTAGGTCTGGTCGATGAGCGGATTGTCCGTGGTCATGATGGGCCGGTCAAACCACATGGTCCTCGGCTCGGCCGGCGGATCGGCGCGAGGCGCGCGACGAGCGGCAGCCGGTGCGCACGACCACGCGCGCCCGGTGGGGTGCAATCCGCACGGAGAGCGCTGGTAGCTACGGCGACGCAGGAACACGATGTCCGCTTCACCAGGGCCGCTCACCGCGGCCTTCTCGACTTGCCACGTCCCACCTGCCGCCGACAGCGCCACGCCACCGCGGAGTGTAGTGAATACCACACGACCACGGCTCGCCGGCCCCAGGCCCAGGATGTACTCGCTGGGCAGCAGCACGAGCGCGGTGTCGGCAGGTCCCCTGGCTGCTGGACCGACGCTGTCCACCACTGCGGTCCAGTGTGAGCCATCGTCCACCGTGATCTGGAGCCCGTCTGCCGTGGCCACAATGGTCGTGTCGCCGCGGGTCACGATGCCATCCGGTGCGACGTACTGCCACTCGGGACCCAGCTGGTCATAGGTCCAGTTGTGCCAAGTGCGGCCAGTGTCGCTGGAGACTCCCCAGCCGTTGCCGACAGTGCCGTACCAGACTTGCCCGTTCGGGCCGAAGCCGAACGCGTGGACAAAATCCCAGGAGATGGAGTTCCCCGACGTGTCACTCACGAAGTGCTGCCACCGGGATGAATCCGCGGGCAGGTAGAAGATTCCCTGACCGTAGGTGCCAACCCAGACGCCGCCCTGACGATCCTGACGGGCCGCGAGCACGTGGACGCCCCAGCCGGTGGAGTCGGGCAGGGGCGGCAGGGCTGCAGGGGTCTGGGCGGCGAGCGGCTCGGCAGCCAGGGAGAGCATGCCGATGACGGCGAGCAGGACGGGTCGCATCGGTCAGTCCGTGGTGCGGGCGTGGGCCAGGCGGAGGAACTCGTCCCGGGTCTTGGGGTCATCACGGAAGGCGCCGCGCAGGGCGCTGGTGACGGTGCGGGAGTTCTGCTTTTCGATGCCGCGCATCATCATGCAGAAGTGCGCCGCATCGATCACGACACCCACCCCGGCCGGCTGGAGCACGTCCATGATGGCATCGGCGATCTGGTCGGTGAGCCGCTCCTGCACCTGCAGGCGGCGGGCAAACACCTCCACGATGCGCGGCAGCTTGGAGAGGCCCACGATCCGCCCGTTCGGGATGTAGGCGACGTGGGCTCGACCGTAAAATGGCAGCAGGTGGTGCTCGCACAGCGAGTAGAGCTCGATGTCACGCACCAGGATCATGCTCTGGTGCGCTTCCTCGAACACCGCGCCCCCGACCGCGTCTTCCACCGACATCGCATACCCGCGGGTGAGCCAGCGCAGCGAGGCCTCGACCCGCTCCGGGGTCTTGAGCAGGCCCTCGCGATCGGGATCTTCACCCACCGCCTCAAGAATCCGGCGCACCTCAGGGGCAAAGGAATCACTCACCGGCATACTCCACGTAGTTGCGAGGGGTTTCCCAGAGCCGGATCCGAAGCTCCAGCTCGGCGGACACAGCCGCCCGGAGCACGCGCCAGATGCACACGGCGATATTTTCCGCGGTGGGGATCAGGTTCCGGAACCATTCGACTTCGAGGTTCAGGTTTCGATGGTCGAGGACCGTCACGACCTCCCGCTCCACCAGGTCGCGCAGGCGGGCGAGATCCATGACTTCACCGGTCTCCGGGTTGATATTGCCGGTGACGGTGACGTCCAGCTCGTAATTGTGGCCATGAAAGTGGGGGTTGTTGCAGACGCCGTAGAGGTCACGGTTCCACTCGTCGGGCCGGTCGGGGTTGTGCAGGCGGTGGGCGGCGTTGAAGTGGGACCGCCGAGTCACGGCACATCGGGGCATGCGGTGTCCTGACAGAAGACAGTTGGAAGATGCCCCGTGCGGGAGGCGAGTCAAGCGGCGGCATATTGCACGAATCGCCGGCGGTGAGCCGGCGATTCGGGAGCGATGGGTCGGTGACGGAGAGGTCTACTGAAGCCCAATCAGTGACGCTTGGCCCTCTCACCCCTGCTCCTGTCTTCCCTCATCGGGCATGACATCGGCCGCGGTATCTGAAAACCGGATCGGACTTATCGGCTCAGTAACGGTTTCCCCGCCACCGCCCGTCGCGCCATAAACTA
>DASSOW010000266.1:0-3060 GCA_035700175.1 Gemmatimonadales bacterium
AGATGGGAGAACTCGGACTTCTGGGCGCGCCGTGGCCGGAAGAGATGGGCGGTGCGGGCCTCGACCAGCTTTCGTACTATATCGTCATCCACGAACTGGCCAAGGTGGACGCCAGCCACGGGCTCACTGTCAGCGCCCACACCAACCTTGGCACCTCGCCGATCGTCGAATTCGGTACCGAGGAACAACGTAATCGCTACGTCCCGCTGCTGGCTTCCGGCAAGGTCCTGGGCGGCTTCGGGCTGACCGAACCGGGCGCAGGCAGCGACGCCGGTGGTACGGCCACCATCGCCGAGGACAAAGGCGACCACTTCCTGCTGAACGGCGCCAAGATCTTCATCACGCACGCCGGCGTGGGTGAGATCTTCTCGGTCACAGCACGAACGGAACCGGGGCAGGGCAACAAGGGCATCTCCAGCTTCATCGTCACCAAGGATGCCGTTGACCTGGCGGCCTGCAAGGCAGCCGGCGTCGGTCACGCGCCCGACCTCCCCAAGACGGCCGGAGTGCGCGCCGGCAAGAAGCAGGAGAAGATGGGCTGGCGCGCCAGCGATACCCGTGAGCTGATTTTCGAGAACGCCATGGTGCCCAGGGAAAATCTCCTGGGCGAGCGGGGGAAGGGATTCGTCAACTTCCTGAAGACGCTCGACGCCGGTCGTATTGGCATCGCCGCTCTTTCGCTCGGCATCGCCGAGGGGGCCTATGACGCCGCCCTGGAGTACGCCGGCATCCGCAAGCAGTTCGGCAAGCCGATCGGCAGCTTCCAGGGGGTCCATTTCCAGCTGGCCGACATGGCGCTCGAGATCGAGGCCGGGACCCATCTGCTGTTCCACGCCGCCTGGCTCAAGCAGCACGGCAAGCCGTTCAAGAAGGAAGCGGCCATGGCCAAGCTGTTCTGCTCCGAGCTCGCGATGCGGGCCACCACCAAGGCGGTCCAGATCTTTGGCGGCTACGGCTATACCACAGAATACCCGGTGGAGCGGATGATGCGGGACGCCAAGGTGTGTGAGATCGGCGAGGGGACCAGCGAGATCCAGCGGATCGTCATTGCCCGCCAGATCCTGGGGGATGTGGTCGGCTGATTGCCGTAACTCCCAATCTTTCCTATCTTTAGGGGTCAACTGGCCGCAGGACGGCCGGCGCCCTGGTCCCGCGCGCGGGAGGGCCGCCGCCGGACGGGCCGCAATTCCAGACTTCGCATCGTGCGGACGAGCAGCGTGCCAGGGGCGCGCGTGCCACCGGTCCGCCGAGGTGACCCCTTGAAGCGCGAGATCCTGATCAACGGCAGCCAGCGCGAAACGCGCGTGGCCATCCTCGAAGACGACCGACTCGTAGAACTCCTCATAGACCGCCCGGACAAACGGCGGATCGTCGGCGATATCTACCTCGGCAGGGTCGAGGCGGTGCTCCCCGGCATCCAGGCTGCCTTTGTGGACATCGGCCTCGAAAAAAGCGCCTTCCTCCACGCCTCCGACCTGCTGGAGCCCGAGGACGAGGACGAGGAGCCGGTCGACCCTGAGGAGGACAACGCCGAGGCCGACGCCGCCGAGGCAGCCCTCGAGAACGGCGCCGCCGAAGAAGAAGAGACCGAGAGCCCCCGCCGCACTCGCCGGGGCCGGAACGGCAACGGTTCCGGCCACTCCCGGCACCCCATCCCCAACATCCAGGATATCCTCAAGAAGGGCCAGACGCTGCCGGTGCAAGTCACCAAGGAGCCCATCAGCACCAAGGGCTGCCGGGTCACTGCCCAGATTTCGCTCGCCGGCCGATTCCTGGTCTACATGCCCTACGGCTCCAAGGTGGGGGTGAGCCGCAAGATCGAGAGCAGGGAACAGCGGGTGAAGCTGCGCGAGATGGTCACCCGCATCCTGCCCAAGGATGCCGGCGGCGTGATTGTCCGCACGGTGGCGGAAGGCGTCACCGAGGAGCACTTCCGGCGCGAGATCGAAACGCTCATGAATCAGTGGCGCAAGATCAACCGCAAGAAGACGTTCGTGCGGCGAGCTCCAGCACTGCTTCAACGGGAAACCAGCCTCACCCGTGGCATCATCCGGGATGTCTTCAGCAGCAAGGTGGACGCCCTCTGGGTCGACTCCAAGGAGCTGCACCACGAGGTGGAGCAGTACCTGGAGCAGGTGGACCCCGACCTCATGCAGCGGGTCCATCTCTACGGCGAGGCCACTCCGCTTTTTGACAAGTTCGACATCGAAAATGAGATCCGCGACCTCTTCAAGGCGCGGGTGGAGCTGCCCACCGGCGGCTCCATTATCGTGCAGCCCACCGAGGCGCTGGTCAGCATCGACGTGAACACGGGGCGCTATACCGGCAAGAAGGACCCCGAAAAGACCATCCTCCGCACCAACCTCGAGGCCGCGCGCGAGATCGCCCGCCAGCTCCGGCTGCGGGATATTGGCGGCATCATCGTCTGCGACTTCATCGACATGGAGTCCCGGCAGAACCGGGAAAAGGTCCTGCAGGAACTTCGGATGCACCTGGGGCGCGACCGGGCCCGGACCAAGGCGTTTGCCGTCTCGGAGCTGGGGCTGGTGGAGATGACTCGCCAGCGGGTCCGGCCCTCGCTCTGGCACTCCCTGACCCGGGACTGCCCCACGTGCGCCGGCAGCGGTCGCGTCTTCACGCCCGAGGTGGTGTCCCGCCGGCTCGAGCGCTCGCTCCGCCGGGCCGGGCACGAGCACCGGGAGCGCCAGCTCACCGTGCGGCTGCACCCCGAGGTGGCGCTCTACCTGCTCGAGGAGGAGCCCCGCTTCCTGGCCCAGCTCCAGAAGGTCACCGGCATCGACCTGGAGCTGCGGGACGATCCCATGATGCGGCTGGATGAGTTCCGGATCATGAGCCGGCCGGCGGGGCGGGACGTGACGGAGTTGTACGCAGTGGCGTGACGGCTACTGGCTACTGGCTGCTGGTCGCCGGCCCTGCGAGGCCAGTAGCCGACAGCCAGCAGCTATCTCCCTTGACCCAACCCGCACTGGGAACTACGTTTACAGGCTAACTGATTTTCTGACACGGCGGGCGGACATGTACGCAATCTTTCGGGCACTG
>DASSOW010000267.1:0-8063 GCA_035700175.1 Gemmatimonadales bacterium
CACGGCCTTCAGGCGCGCGTCACACGTTCCATCCGGGATATCAAGGGTGCTGCTGGGCACGTCGCCCACGATAACACTCTGCCACCGCTCCACCGCGGCCGCAACCGCCGCCCGCTCGGCGGAGTTCGCCGACCCGATGAACTGCGTCTCAATCGCGAACGGAGGCGCTGGCGCCACGGCGGTGGCGGTGAACGTGACCGGGGTCGTGCCGGTGAGCGTGGCGGTCACGGTATTGGTACCCTCCGTCGCACCGACGGTCCACGATGTCACCTTGGCCACGCCGGCAGCATCGCTCACCGGACTCGCGCCCTGCAGCGTCCCGCCTCCTGCCGTCACGGCAAAGGTCACGGTGAGACCGGCAACGGGATTGCCGGCGTTGTCAGAGACGACGACGGAAGGCGGGGCGCTGACCGCCTGGCCGACTGTTGCACTCTGGGTGAGGGCACTGTGCGCAGTCAGGTGCGAGGCCGTGCCGGCGCTGAGCGTGATGGCGCGCGCCAGGGTGGCAAGGCCCGACGATGAGAACTTGAGCTGATGCGAGCCGGCTGGGGCAGAGAGGGACAGGGACCCGAAGGTGGCGCGACCCGTGGCATCACTGGCGACCGTGGTCGTTCCGGTCACGGTGCCGCCATCCAGCGAGGCAGTCACCTGCACCCCCGCCTGCTTCACGGCATGGTTCTGCGCGTCACGCAGCTCGACGACGGGTGCCGGATTGAGCGGCGACAAGGCAACCGCGCTGCTGGCTGGCGCCGTCACGAACGCAAGCGCGGTGGGCGAGGGCGGCGGCGGCGGGCCAGTCGAGTCGCCGCCGCAGGCAGCGAGGAGGCACAGCAGCGCGGGGGCAACAAGCGGTTGACACCATCCCTGCGGCTTGCCCCTCAGAGATGCGAGACCCGTGGGTTGCACGCCGCGCCTCGTCATGAGGAACCGTGCGGTTCCGCTATCGATTTGACACATGAATCCCTAAGGGCGCCACTGCGGGAGGGTGGACAAGTCCATAGGCTTGGCCAACAGACTTTCAAAGTCAGATCCGTCTGGCTGGGAAGTCCCGATGCCCTGTGGATCGCCGTACTGACCCTCGACTGCAATCCCAAGGCGCGTCATGTCAGGCGACCATCCTACCACCTCGAACCGTGCTCCACCCATGGTGATCTCGGTAGTCTGCCCGGTCACGACAGAGTAGAGCTTCACTACCGTTGAACCGGGAAGTCCGTTGACGGCCAGCACTTTGGCGTCCGGCGACCATACGGGGTGCCACCAGGAGGTTCCCGAGCACACGCCAGACTCAGTACAATTTCCGCTGATGGGGCGCGGGTCGGATCCGTCGCTGTTCATCAGCCAGACTCCCGCGCCAGGCGAGGTGGCGTCTGACCTGCTTTCATAGGCGATCAGCTTGCCGTCAGGGGACCAGACGAGATTGCACATTGTCGAAGGCAGTGGCACATGATGACGTTCCGTCCCGTCCGCATTCATCAGCGACAGGCCGGCGCAGTCCCCTTCGCGAAAGCCGATGCGACGGCCGTCCGGCGACCATTCGGGATTGAGCTCATCCCCGCCCCCGGTCGTCAACAGATGGCGATCAGTGCCATCGGCATTGACGACACCAATGTTGCCATCGTGGGTCCGGAAGGCCAGGCGGCGACTGTCTGGTGACCACCGGGGTCTTATGTCGTAGCCCGACACCATGACTTCACCAGAGCCGTCTGCCGGCATGACGTAGAGGTGCTGCGTGATGTCGGTCGTTGACACAGCATGTACCAATGCCAGCAGACTCCCGTCTGGCGACCACCGGAAGTCTTGAGCGTTCAGCTCGGCGGGGACCAGCTGGACCGCCGTGGAACTATCGCCAGGCATGGCCCAAACCGAACCGCCGTTCAGGATGTAACCGAAACCTCGGTTGACCCGCGACATCGGCGTCGGCAGGACGACCACAGCAACCGAGTCCTTGCCGTTTTCAGCTGCCGCCGTCACCCAGGCCGTGCCGGCCGCAACACCGCTGACAACGCCAGCCGAGGACACGGTAGCAATGGCGGCATTCGAAGTGCGCCACGTAATTGTCCTCGTTACGAGTGCGCCCGCGAGGTCGGTGGTTGTCGCAGAAAGCGCAGTCGTGTCACCGCTGAACAAGGAGGGATATCGGCGGCTGATATGAACCAGCAGATCCGTGGTCGTATCTATCGGCCCGGTGGGCCCGGTGGGCCCACTGCCGCCGTCACCCCCGCTGCAGGACGCGACAAGCAGCATCAATAGCAGAGGAGCGAGTCGTCGGTGTGGCCATGCATCTGGTCGCCAGTGACGCAAAAGGGCCCGAAACCCCATCGTCGAAGTTCTCCGTGAGAAGGCAGGCGCGGCAGTGCGAGCCAACCGGCCAGGGCCGAGGCTCGCTCCAAGCTCGATTATCGTATGGGCGAACCGACAAGATGCAGCCGGGTTGCGGCTGGCGCAATCCGGCGCACTGGCTTGCAGTTACGGCGTGAACGTCTGCTGTCCCATCTTGACCGACTGTCCCACCTTGGTCAGCCCAAAGACGTAAAACGTGTACGTCTGACCAGGGGTCAATTCATCTACCGGATGTGCCACCAGTGAATCCCCGATGGCAAGCGAGTCGCCGAAGGTGACCGGCGTGCTGATGGCGTTCGCCTTGGCCGGATTGGAGAAGTTGAATTCCATGGCCCAGACCGGACCGGTGCCGGCATTCACCCCGACCTGGTATGCCCGGCACGCCGGCGACCAGCTGAACTGCGGCTTGGTGCCGGCCGAAACGGTGATGGCCACATCCGTTGGGCAATCCTTGGTCGGATCAGTGCTGTCGCTGCACGCGGTCGAGACGGTCAAGGCGGTCAGGATGGTCAAGGCGGTCACGAGGCGCATGCATGCATCTCCAGCGGGTGAATGCTTCCGGGCAGGGAAATCTCGGCAGGGGGCACGCGGGGCGCTAGTGGGGATGGAGGGCGTAAGGCGTAAGGCCTGCAGGCCTACGCCCCATGCCCCACGCCCGGTGTCCTACGACCTGCGCCGCACATACAACGACGTTACTCCTTCGTGTCGAAGCGCCAGCTCTGCAGCTTCGGTGTAAAGAACCCGGAGAGCGCGTAGACAGCCGGCTCATCGCTGGTTGCCAGCACCCCACCATAGCAACTTCCGGTCGCGCCGAACTGACTCGTGCCGGAGCATGTGAGGCCACCCGCCGGCGATGTCAGAAGCCCAAGTGCGGCAAAGGAATCGAGGTCCAGCACCAGCACGCCCGGCCGGATCGCGGAGCCGCCCGCCGAATCGGTCACATCCACGCCCACATACAGCAGGGGTCGGGAACGATCGAAGGCGATACCCCAGGCGTGCACCGCGAGGGTGGTGTCGTGCAGCACCTCGCCATCCGACGCCCTCAGCAGCTGGACATGCGACACCCCGCACTCCGCGCAGCTGTCGCCGCCGGCGATGGCGAGCAGCTTGCCATCCGGACTGAATGCGACGCCTTCGGTTGACTGAATGCCGGGCAGCCTGAACGCGACGGTGCCAGTAGCCACATCGAAAACAGGGACGTCGTTCTGGTCCCAATCGACTCGAAGTGTCGCCCGATCATGGGTCGGCGACATGACACCAATTTCGGCTTCCGACGCGTCTTCGAAGTAGGCACCGTTGAGCCAGATGCCATTGCCGAATCCGGAGAGATAGCGGTCGTCATCGAAGGTCATTGTCATCCGCGGGAGGGCAGTCTCCGGAACATCCGCAAGCCTCTGCGGCGTCGGCGCGAGCGACCAGACCTCCGGTCGGATTGAATCAAGTGGCCACACCACGAACGCATTGTCCAGCTGGCTCGGCCCAACGCTGAACTGCGGGCTCCCCATCAGGGAGTCATGAACCGTGATGGTGCTTGTTGTTGCGTTCACTTCCAGCAGGTTCAGTGCGTCACTGGTCAGCACCGTTGCATCGCCGTCCTTCGCCCACACCAGCAGGTTGCTCTGGACGCCAGTCTCGAACTGGTGCGATCCGCTGAATCCGCGCACGGTTACCGGGCCGAGCGCTGTCGAATCGCCGTTCATGACGGCCGTGATGACAGCAGCGCCCGAAGCCGTCGTCGGCACGGTCACGAGCCACGTACCATTGCCTGATTCCTGTGCATTCAGCTGCACGCCATCCAGGCTGAAACTTGGCCCGCCCTGACCACCTCTGGACCCTGGGCTGTGAATGGTCAACTCGCTGCCCGCCCAGACAGTTGCCGGGGACACCGTGAAACGCGTATCGCCCGGGTCGGTGCCGTCGGAGCAGGCGACGACCATGAGCAGGCATCCCAAGGCAATCGGGGGCAGGCGAAGTGCTGCTAACAACATGACCTCACTAGATCGGTATGTAGTCCAATATGACGGCACCGACCCGAGGCGCTAGGGGCGTGCGGTGAGGCCTGCGACCTGCGACCTGCGACCTGCCAGGCCCGGTGTCTCGAGCCCGCCTTCTGCCTGAAGCCTTAACGTCTCAGGCCCTACGCCTCATGCCCCATGCCCCATGCCCCACGCCCCACGCCCCACGCCCCACGCCTATCTTCCTTATATATGACCACTCCATCCGATATCGTCTTCCTGTCCGCCGTCCGCACCGGCTTCGGCAGCTTCGGCGGGTCGCTCAAGGACTTGTCCGCCACCGACTTGGGCGTTTTTGCCGCGCGGGGTGCCCTGCTCCGGGCGAGGCTCGAATCGGGCAAAGCGGACCACGTCATTTTCGGCAACGTCCTCCAGACGTCGGCCGATGCCATCTATCTCGCCCGGCACGTGGCCCTCCGGGCCGGGTGCCCCGAGGAGACTCCGGCGCTCACCGTGAACCGCCTGTGCGGCTCCGGTTTCGAGGCCATCACCCAGGCCGCACAGCTGATCATGCTGGGCCACGCCGACGTGGCGCTGGTCGGTGGCACCGAATCCATGAGCCAGGCGCCCCACGTCATTCGCGGCGCCCGCTGGGGCCTTCGCCTCGGCCCCGCGCCACCGCTCGAGGACACCCTCTGGGAAGCACTACGCGACAGCTTTTGCGACCTCTCGATGGCGGAAACGGCCGAACGGCTCGCTGATGAGCACAGGCTCACGCGCACCGACGTGGATGCGGTGGCGCTCCGCAGCCAGCAGCGCGCCGAGGCCGCGTGGCAGCGCGGCACGTTTGCCGATGAGCTGGTGCCGGTGGAAGTCATCAACCGGAAGACGAAGGAAAAAATTTCCTGGGCTGCTGACGAGCACCGTCGTCCCGATTCCACGGCGGAAGGCCTCGCGAAGCTGCCGCCCTATTTCCGGAAGGACGGCGTCGTCACGGCCGGCAACGCCAGTGGGATCGTGGACGGCGCCTCCGCGCTGGTCGTAAGCAGCGCCGCCTGGGCCCGCGATCACGGCATCGCGCCGCTCGGGCGCCTGGTCACGTGGGCCGTGGCCGGCGTGGACCCGAAGATCATGGGCTGGGGACCGGTGCCCGCCACGCGCAAGGTGCTGGAACGTGCCGGCATGACGCTCGACCAGATGGACCTCGTCGAGGTGAACGAGGCCTTCGCGGCGCAGTATCTTGCGGTGGAGCGCGAGCTCAAGCTCGATCCTGCCCGCACCAACGTGGATGGTGGTGCCATCGCCATCGGGCATCCGCTGGGCGCCACTGGCGCGCGGATCACGACCCACCTGCTGCACGCGCTCCGGCAGCGTGGCGGCAAGTTCGGCCTCGGCGCCGCCTGCATTGGTGGCGGCCAGGGTATCGCGGTCATTGTTGAGGCATTTCCCGTGGCGGAGGCAACATGAACGGCCTGCTGACAGTGCTTGCCATCGTGGTCGCGTACTCCTTCCTGAGCCTTCGGGTTCTGCGCGAGTACGAGCGCGGCGTCGCGTTCTTCCTCGGCAAGTTTTCCGGGACCAAGGGACCGGGGCTCATCTTCCTGCCCGCGTTCTTCGCCACCATGAAGCGCGTCTCGCTGCGGATCGTGGCCATGGACATCCCGCCGCAGGACGTGATCACCCGGGACAACGTCTCCGTGCGCGTCAACGCGGTGCTCTACATGAAGGTGAAGGACCCATCCCGCGTGGTGCTGGAGATCGAGGATTACCTCTACGCCACGAGTCAGCTGGCACAGACGACGCTCCGCTCGGTGCTGGGCGAGGTCGAGCTCGACGAATTGCTGAGTGACCGCGAAAAGATCAATGCGGTGCTCAAGCGCATCATCGATGAGCGCACCGAGCTGTGGGGCATCGAGGTGAATGCAGTTGAAGTGAAGGACGTGGACCTGCCGGAGACGATGAAGCGCGCCATGGCCCGCCAGGCCGAAGCCGAACGCGATCGCCGCGCCAAGGTCATCAATGCGCAGGGCGAGCTGCAGGCCTCGGAAACCCTGGCGGAGGCCGCCCGTATGTTGGCTACCGAACCCAGCGCATTGCAGCTCCGCTACCTGCAGACGGTGGCCGAGATTGCCACCGAGAACAATTCAACGACGATCTTTCCGATTCCGATTGACATGATCAGGCCGTTCATCGAGAAGATGGGCGGGATGGGCGAGATGGGCAGGATGGGCGGAACTCCAGGGAAGTCGCTCCCGCCACCGGACCCCACGCTGCCGCAGTTCAAGGTCGCCGAGAAGGACAAGGAGCAGGCATAGCATGACCGGTGGGCCTCCGGCGCGCATCGACCGCGCCGCACTCGAACGCATCCTCCAGCGCGCCACCGAACTTCAGGCCGCCGAGCGGGATCCCGGCCATGACCTGACGGCGGACGAGCTGCTCGCCCTGGGCAAGGAAGTGGGACTGCCGCAGCGCTATCTCCAGCAGGCGATGCTGGAAGAGCGCGCACGGGTGGAGGGAGTTGAGGGCGGGTTCATGGCGGGCCTGTTCGGGCCAGCCGGCGCCACCGCCCAGCGCGTTGTCCAGGGGAACGTGGAGCAGGTGCAGGCCGACCTGATTCGATATCTGGATGACTACGAAATGCTGATCGTCCAGCGGGAGCAGCCCGGCGCCGTGCTCTGGGAACCGGTCAAGGGATTCCAGGCCGCTGTGCGGCGATCCACGGCGGCCTTCGGGCGCAGCTCGCGTGGCTACCTGCTCGACCGTGTCACGGCGCTGCGCGGCACGATCGCGCCGCTGGAGGCGGGCTATGTGCATGTGTCGCTCACGGCCAGTCTTCAGGGCCAGCGCAACGCCTTTGTGGGTGGAGCGGCCGGCGCTGCTTCGGTCGGCGCTGCTGGCACGGCGGTGCTGTTTGCGCTGGCGGCCTTCCCGCTCGTCGCGATCCTGCCGGTAATCGGGGGCGCCGCCATCGGCGGGATCGTGCTCCGGCAATACCCACCCAAGGTGGAGCGGGTGCAGCTTGGGCTCGAGCGGGCATTGGATCATTTGCAGCGGGGCGACACGCGCACTGCCCCCCGTTCCCTGCCGCCGCGCGGTTCCATCGGCTCGCTCATCGCCAGCGAAATCCGGAAGGCACTCAAGTGAAGCGACTCGCCCTGCTGATGGTCCTCCTTACGGCCTGTGCCCGGAATGGCCAGCCTGGCTTTCCCCCGATGCCGGAAGCGCGGCAGGGACAGATCGAGCTCGATCCCCAGGAAGCCACCAAGAAGCTCGCCGAGGCGATGACCGGGGCCGGACTGCCGGTGGACGAGGTCGCCACGCGCGAGGGCTTCGTGAGTACGGCGTGGTATGACACGACCACGAAAAAGGAAGTGAGCGGCCGGGCACTCGGTGCCGGTGACGTGCGCATCCGCGCCTGGGTGATGCCGTGGCGATATGGCTGGAGCGAGATCACCATGGAGGCGGTGTACCGCCCGCTGGCGGATCCGTCATTGCCTGAGCGTGAGCTGGAACGGAGTGTGGCGTATAATCATCCCGCGCGGGTGGCCATCCGGGAAATCATGCAGCAGATGGGGGTGACCAGCACCGTCTCGGAGGCGGACGCACCCAAGGTGGGAGTGAAGCCGCCGACCATGGATCCCGGCCGCTTGGAGAAGCCGGGGGCAAGGATCGGTGGGCAGCGCGACACCGCGGCCGTGGACAGCGTGGCGGTGGACAGCATGAAGCGGGACAGCGTGCGCGCCGACACCACCAGGCCAGCGCCGGTCG
>DASSOW010000268.1:0-2352 GCA_035700175.1 Gemmatimonadales bacterium
CTGAAGATGGTGGCCGACGAATCGGGCGAGCCGATCGCCGGCGAGTTCCGCCGCACCTTCGAGGAAAGCCGCTTCGGTGTGCCATTCGACGACGCCATCCAGGAGATGTCGGACCGGGTGGACATCGTGGATGTGCGCATCCTGGTGACCGCCATCCTGATCCAGCGCGAGGTGGGCGGCAACCTCGCCGAGGTGCTCGACAACCTCGCCTCCGTCATCCGGGCCCGCTTCACCATCCGCCGCCAGCTCCGGGTCTTCACGGCCCAGGGCCGCATGAGCGGCTACGTGCTGGCGCTGCTGCCGATCGTGGTGGGAACGATCATTTACCTGATGAACCCGGAATACGGCTCGCGGATGTTTACCCACCCGATGGGCCGCCTCATGCTGGGCATCGCCTTCGTCATGCAGATCATCGGATTCCTGTGGATCCGCAAGATCATCAACATTGATATCTAGATGCTGATCATCGCCGCCATCTTCATCGCCCTCGCGGTCGGCGCCACGGTGCTCTTCTTCGTGGAGCTGACGCCATCGCGCTCGGCGGCCGTCACGGCACGGCTGGAGGAGCTGCGGGCCGGCGGCGGCACGCTGCCCGACATCATGCGCCGCCGCCGGCGCCAGGAGCAGGCCGAACGGCTCGCGGGCATCATCCAGGCGCTGGGCGAGAAGGTGGAAGTGGGGCACCGCGACACCAGCGCGCTCCGGCTCCGCCTCATCCAGGCCGGCTATCCCAATCCCAGCGCGGTGCCGCTCTATCTCGGCCTCCGCATCGGGCTCCCGCTGGTGCTGGGCGCGGGCATGCTCCTGCTCCTGCCGGCACTGGGCCAGCGCTGGAGCGTGGCGGTGCTCGCCGCGGTGTGGGCCGGCCTCATGGGCTACGTGCTGCCCACATTCTGGATTCGGTCCCGCATCAGCAGGCGCCAGCGGGAGATGCAGAAGGCGCTGCCCGACGCGCTCGATCTCTTCGTGGTGTGCGTCGAGGCCGGCCTCGGCCTCAACCAGGCCATTTCCCGCGTGAGCGAGGAAATCGAGCGGGTGAGCCCGGTGCTGGCAGAGCAGCTGGCACTTGTGAACCTCGAAATCCGCGCCGGCACCGCTCGCGACGAGGCGTTCCGCAACCTGGGCGACCGGACCGGCCTGCAGGACATCAAGTCGCTCATGGCCATGCTGATCCAGACCGACCGGTTCGGTACCTCCATTGCCCAGGCACTGCGCACCCACTCGGAAGTGATGCGCACCAAGCGCCGCCAGCGCGCCGAGGAAGCCGCGGCCAAGACCACCATCAAGCTGGTCTTCCCGCTGGTGCTGTTCATCTTCCCGGCGCTCTACGTGATCATTCTGGGCCCGGCGGTGATCCAGATCCTGGAGACGTTGAGCAATTTCGGGTGAAGGGCAGGGGCGGACAGGAGGGTGTCATTGCGAGCCCCGAAGGGGCGAAGCAACCTTGCAGCCCGACATCGAAGCCTTGCGGACGCGGCTGAAAGCCGCTGCTCGGCAGCTGTCGCTATCGCGACACTCATCGAGCGGCTATCACGAAATGGAAGCTGGCTGGAAGCATTGTCGCCGCAGGCGACACGAGCCGAGTAGCGGCTTTCAGCCGCGTGACATTGCGCGCCGAGCCGCCGAGCCGCCATGACCGTGACGAACCTCACTCGTAACACCGTGATCGGCGATCGTATCTCGACCGCCCGCCGCTGGTACCAGCGCCTGCGCGGCCTGCTGGGGCGGGACGGGCTCGGTGAGGGTGAGGGGCTGCTGCTCGAGCCCTGCCGGGCGGTGCACATGATGGGAATGCGGTTCGCGCTCGACGTGCTGTTCGTGGACCGGGACGGAGCGGTGGTCGCGGTATACGCCGGCCTCGCGCCGGGCGCGCGTACCCGCTATCACCGCGACGCGCGTGCCGCGCTGGAATTGCCCACGGGAACCCTCGCCGCCACCGGCACGGTGCCGGGCGATCGCCTGACGTACGTGATGGAGGAGCATCCATGACCGCATCCCAGGCGCTCGGCGCCGCCGCGTACCGCGGGCCCGGCGTCCCTGACCGTCCGACTCCGCCGCACACGGTGGAGGAGACCGGGCTGTCCAGCGAGTTCATCACCGACCTCCTGCTCAAGACCCTCTACACCCAGGGCGCCCGCACCGGCCAGCAGCTGGTGGACGTGATCCGGCTGCCGTTCGACTTCGTGGACAGCCGGCTGCTCGACCTCCAGCAGCGGCGGCTCGCCGAGGTGCGCGGCACCACCGGCCACAGCCGGGCGGGATATGTCTTTGACCTGACCAACGAAGGACGCGAGCGGGCGCGCGGCGCGCTGGAAGCGAGCCAGTACGTCGGACCGGCGCCGGTGCCGCTGG
>DASSOW010000269.1:0-16354 GCA_035700175.1 Gemmatimonadales bacterium
GCCGGTCTCACCCAGCGTGGTCGCCGCAATCTTGATGATCCAGAAGAGCAGGGTGGCAGCCGGAACCTTGCTCATTGCGCCTCGCGTCGGGCGGCTGACGTCTGGCGCCTGACTGGTCACCTCAGACTCAGATAACACAACGCCGCGATCACCGCCGCGAGCGGGATGGTCAGCACCCAGGCCCAGACGATGCGCGTGGCCACGTTCCAGCGCACTGCAGTGGGCCGCTTGGCCGCACCCACACCCACGATGGCGCCGGTGATCGTATGCGTGGTGCTGACCGGCACACCCAGCGCCGACGCAATCAGCACCGAGATGCCACCGGCGGTCTCGGCGCAGAAGCCGCCGAATGGGCGGAGCCGGGTGATGCGTGTCCCCATCGTCTTCACGATCCTCCAGCCGCCCATCGCCGTGCCCAGTGCGATGGCGGTGTAGGCGCCCATCTCGATCCAGAGCGGGACATGATCCGCATTCGGCAGGTAGAGGTGGTGCATCCAGCCGGTGGAATCCTTGAATAGCGCCTGGGTGGACACCAGCAGCCCCACCATGATGCCCATGGTCTTCTGGGCGTCGTTGGCGCCATGGCTCAGCGAATAGAGGCCAGCCGACAGCAGCTGCAGCCGGCGAAATACGCGATCCAGCGGTCCGGGCCGGGCCGATCGCAACAGCCAGCTCAGTCCCACCGTGATCGAGAGCGCGAGGATGAGTCCGAGCACCGGCGAGATCACGATGAAGAGGATCGGCTTCACCCATCCACCCAGGATCAGCGCGTCGAAGCCGCCTTTCGCGATCGCGGCACCACCATAGCCGCCCAGGAGCGCGTGACTCGACGAGGTCGGCAGCCCCAGCCACCACGTAATCAGGTCCCAGACGATGGCGCCAAGGAGTCCGGCAAGCACCACAACCGGATCCACCACGGCGGGATCCACCAGCCCCGCCCCGATGGTCCTCGCCACTGCAGTTCCCACGATGAACGCGGCGGCAAAGTTGAAGAACGCCGCCCAGAAGACGGCTACGCCGGGTGAGAGCACCCGGGTCGAGACGACCGTGGCAATGGAATTGGCGCTATCGTGAAAGCCGTTGATGAAATCGAAGACGAGTGCGACCGCGATGATGCCGAGCACCAGCCCGATGGTCGGCTCCATGCTCAGGCGTGCTTGATGAAGATGGACTCAAGCACGTTGGAGACGTCCTCTGCCTGGTCGAGGGTGCGCTCCAGGTTGTCGTAGATGCCCTTCCATTTGATCACCTGCAGTGCGTCGGGCGAGCCCTCGAAGAGCTGGCCTACCCACTCGTGATAGAGCGAGTCGCCTTCCTCTTCCAGCACCTTCACCTGCTTGCACGCCTCCAGCACGGCGCCGTTGCGATCCTTCTCAAGCGAACTGACGGCGGTCAGCAGCTGCTCACAGGCGCGGCGGATGACGTCGGCCATGAGGCCGGCCCCTGACGGCGCATGTCCCGCATGGAACATCTGGATGCGCCGAGCGGTGCCGTCCATCAGGTCCATCACGTCGTCGAGCCGCGAGGCGAGCATGTGGATGTCCTCGCGATCGAGCGGAGTGATGAAGGTCCGGTCCAGCCGCCCCACCACATCGTGGGTGACCTCGTCGGCTTCGTGCTCCTTGCGCTTGATGGCGTCGACGATTGGCCGCCGCCGGGCGGGCTCGGCGGCGATGAGATCCTGCAGCAGCCGGGCCGCGTCCACGTTGAGCTGGGCAACGGTGCGGAAGAGGTCGAAGAACTTCTCGTCACGAGGCAGGAGGCGCATCACTCAGGTCCTGGCGGTCGCCGGTTCAGTTGCAGAAGGCAGCGGGGGCGAGGGCTCGCGCCAGCTGGATCAGCTGGTCGGGGCGCTCCAGCCAGTGGTCGGGCAGGGCGGGCTCGAGCTGAGGCCGGGCGAACGGGCCCCAGAGCACCGCCGCCGTCCGCACGCCCGCGGCCCGTCCCGCTTGCATGTCATGCACGCTGTCGCCCACGTAGATCGCTTCCCCGGCGCTCACGCCCAGGTGGTCCAGCGCCCGGAACACCGGCTCGGGATGGGGCTTGGGGTTCTCCACGTCGTCTGCGCCGATGATGACCTCCATGGTCCCTTCGAGCCCGGCCACCCGCAATCCCCGCTCGGCACCCGAGCGATTCTTGCTGGTGACGAGCCCGGTTCGGAGGCCCATGGCCCTGATCCCGCGGACCATGTCGGCGACCCCGGGATAGGCCAGGACCCGGCTGTCGTGATGCGCCAGGTTGAAGTCCCGGTAGGTCGCGATCATCGCCTCAATGCCGGGATGCTCCGCCCACTCGGCGAACTGCACCCGGAGCGGGGTGCCGATCCCCGCCAGCCACTCCTCGTCGCTGCGCGCCGGCAGGCCGTGCGTGCGCAACGTGTGATGATAGCTGTCAATGATGAGGCCGACCGAATCGATGATGGTGCCGTCGAGGTCAAACAGGACGGTCGATAGTTGGGGCATGGCAGGAATATAGACGGCTGGACGGCTGGACGGTTAGGCGGCTAGTTGCTCGCTGGTAAGCTTCAGCCGTCCAGCCGTCTAGCCGTCTCCAAACACAACCACCCCCGCCACCGTCACCTCAAACCGCTGAACCGGGCGGGCCCGGGGCAGGAGGGCCATGGCCCGGAGCGCGGAGCGACCGGTGGTGCTGGCGAGATCCTTGAGCAGGAGCGTTTCGCCGGCCGTGCGGCCGGAAGCGGCGAGTCGCAGGACATTGGACACGAGGCCAGCCGTGGCCGCGTCACGCTGCTCCACCGCCCGGCGCCGAACGTGGCGGAGCCGCTCGATCAGTCCGGCCAGCTCTGGCCTGCGCGTCCGTTCCCAGACACTACCGTTGAGCATCGTGAGCAGCTGGTTGACAGCCAGGTCAATCGTTGCTCGAGTGGTCCGCAGGAGCTGCTCACACGGCGTCGGTCCGGCCCCAGCTGCGAGCGCCTCGAGCAGCGGGGCTGCGAGATCGGCGAGCCCTTCGCGCGTTCCCCCCTCATCTATCCAGAGCAACCGCCCGCCAGAGACCAGCCGACCCTGCTCATCAAAGCCGGTGATCTCCAGACCCGCCAGGATGCCCTTGCGCGATGTCTCTGTTATCAGGGCGATCCCGCCGCGTGGTGCCGCGGCGGTACTGGCGGTGGCAACAGCAGCGGGCCACCCACCGAGCCCGCCATTCACCACCCGCGCACGCTCGGGCAGTTCCGCTTTTTCGCTCAGGATGCGCACGGAATGGATGGCCCGCTCGATCATGCGGGGCGGATCGAAGCGCACCACATCCACCTCGGCCACGGCAGCGCCGAGGCGGGCGGCACGGCCCACCCGCTGCTCCAGCCGCGCCGGGGTCCAGGGAAGGTCGTAGTGCACCACCCTTTCGGCGCGTTGCAGGTCAAGCCCCTCGGCGGCGATATCGGTGCTCACGAGAATGGCAGGCGCCTGAGTCCTCGCCTCGGGTCCAAAGAGGCGCAGCACCTCATCGCGTGGCCAGCGCGCCATGCCGATGCCGGCGCCATCGCCGGTGCACCAGGCGGTGCGGTGGTAGCCAAGTGCGCGTCGCAGCCAGGCCACCGACTCGCGCGACGTGGTGAAGACGAGGGTGCGGCGTCCATCTGCCAGGAGCTTCGTGAGCAGTGCCGCCTTGGGGTCGTGCTCCGGGCTGATGTCGGCCAGCATGGCGAGCAGGGAGCGGACCCGTATGGCGTCATCCGGACAAAGCTGGGCACTCTCACCGCCATTGCGCACGACAGCCCACATCACCGTCTGCTCACCGCCGGCGCCGGCCCATTTCCGCAGGTCGTCGCGGCTCACCGCGCAGCCTGACAGCACCGCGTCGGCATGATTGGCCAGCAGGAACCCGTAGCGCCGCAGTGCGCCCGCAAGTGCGACCGGGCTCGATGCAGCGGCGCGCATCAGCACGCCACGCACCAGCGCGCGCACGCCTCGATCAGGACTGATGTCGAGCGCGCGTACGGCACGAAGCACATGGCTCACGCGAAGTCCAAGCCGGAAGCGTGCGGTCCGGAGCCGCTGGTTGGGCAGTGCAGTGTCCTCTGCCGAGCGAATGACGATCCGCGAAATAGCCTCGGGGAATTCCCGCCGCTCGCTCAGCGCGCGCAACGAGGGCAGGCCGTGCAGCGCAAGGGCGTCATCACGAATGGCGAGTGCGAGCTGGTGCAGCAGGTCGTCCAGGCGGTTGACCACCGGGGTCCCGGAGAGCAGGATCGCCTTCCGGCCGGCGAGCCACCGCGCTACGTGAGCGCACCGCTTGATTGTTGCGCTCCGGTAATGGTGACTCTCGTCCACGATCACGAGCTCGTGGCACGCCGGAAGGCGGCCGCGACTCGCCTGTTCGTGCGTGCCGATTGATATGGGCACTCCGATTCTTGCGGCCACTGCGCGCCACTGCGACTGCACCACCGCCGGCACCAGGCAGGTGACCGGCCGCCGAGTGAGGGCCATTGCCGCAGCGAGCGCGATCCAGGTCTTGCCGGTGCCCGGCGGCCCCGCCAGCAGGGCGCCGCGGTATTCGCGCACGGCGCCCACTACCCGGCGCCACGGTTCCACCTGCGCCGGCCGCAGCCACCGTGGAGGGGAGTCGGCGGCAGTGGGAGGGTATGCGAGCCGCGCCAGCGATGCCGCAACCACTCCCGCCGCGGCGGGCGATAGCTCCACTGCGGGTGTTGGCGGCTCCGCCGCCACCCGGAGTGACTCAGCCACGATCAAGGGAGCTGCCTCAGGCCAGGGCATGCAGCGCCTGCCGGTCTCGGTGGTCCAGGCCGAGCAGGTCGGTGACGATGGCGTCGAGGTCGGGGTACGATGGCGCACCCCGAAGGCCGGCCAGTGCCAGCTCCACCAGTGCCGGATGTGCGCGGGCCGGGAGCGGGAAGGGAATCCGGCCCACCACTGTCGCATTGAACCGCCGAAACCCGCCCGACGCCTCGGTGGTGCCAGCGCGGGCAATGGCGCGCACCAGTGGCGCGTTGAGCCAGCCCGTGACCGCCAGGAGCTCATTCCGATCCGGCATGCTGGCGACATAGCAACTGTTCAGGGGAATGGCGCGACGAAGCGGCCCAACCAGAGCTGCCGCAACCAGCTCGCGCGAAAGGTCAGGCCAGATGACACGAAACCGTTCGGTGGCCCCGCGGGTCCGGAACAACTGCCATGCTGGTCCTTCCTGATAGTCTCGCCGCGCGAGCAGCCGGCGGCGATGCGACGCAATCCACTCGCCGGCGCGCGGTGGAAGCTCGCCGAGCGGGACGCCGTTGTCGTCGCAGGTCCAGAGCAGCGTGTGCTGCGGCGATGCGTGGAACGCCCGCACGTCACGCCCACGGATGAGCGGCCGCAGCAACGACGCTTCCACATCGGTGGGGTCGATGAACACGCGGTCGGCACCGGTCTTGACTCCCAGTCGGCAGCGATACGCCTGGCCAAACAATGGATGCGCCGTGGTGAGTGCCTCGACCACGGCCGGCGCGCGCCCACCACGCATGATCCATGGGCCCTCACCATAAAAGGAAAGTGGAGTGCCGCCTGGCGCGGGTTCGAGCGTGGAACGGACCAGGCGCCCAGGTGGCGGCTGGCGGCGCGTCGCGATCAGGGCCATGGGATAGACCGTGGCCGCGAAGCGCGCCTCCTCCACCCGGTCAAGTGGCACCACGGCATGGACCGTGGCGCGGTCGGTAAGCAGCCCGCGGATCCCCGAACCGTAGCCTGCAGTGGCGACCTTGGACGGAAGCACCAGTGCCAGCGCCCCTGCCGGAGCGCTCAGTTCGATGGCGCGCTCGAGGAAGGCCACTGCCAGGTCGGGCTGGTGCCGGTATCCGACCGTCCCACCACCACGCCACGACCGATAGCGCCGCACCAGCATCGCACGTCGCGCCGGAGCGAGCGTCTCTGCGCGAACCCATGGCGGATTGCCGATAACCAGGTCGAACCCGCCATCGGCGATCACGTCGGCGAACTGACTGGCGAAGCTGAACCAGGGAAGCTGCCCCTCGCGCACCGCGCGCCGACGATTGGACCGTAACCGGTGCAGCTCACGCCGAAGCTGGCGGAGATCGCTCCGATGCTCGCGGGTCAGTCGTCCCGGCGACTCGAAAAGCGCGGGAGCGCGGGCGGCGTCGAGCAGGTCGTGAATGCGCCGTGTGACCCGCTGCTCGGCCATCACCAGCGAGGCAACCGCGGCTTCCAGCTCCAGCCGGCGCAGGTCGCGCGTGGCCGCACGCTTGGCCTCGCCCGTCGCGTGCACCAGCGTCTCACGCACCATCCGCAGCCGGGAGGCGAGCGGCGATGGCGGCAGACCGAGTTCCGGCGGCTCCAGCAGCGCGTCGCCCTGACGGATGAGGCAGTCGAGGTTTGGCAGCGGGCGCACGGTGTCAGGTGCGACATCGCGTTCCTCTGCCACCACTGCGAGCCACAGCCGCAGCTCCGCGAGCCGTACGGCCATCGGATCGAGGTCGACGCCATAGAGGTTCCGGGCCAGCACCGTGCGGCGCGCCGCCGCCGATGCGTCGCCAGCCAGCGACCGTAATGCAGCGAGACGTTCGAGCGCGCCAAGCAGAAACGCGCCGGAGCCGCACGCCGGGTCGAGCACCCGCATGGCCAGGACGCGCCGCATCAGCGCCGGGTCGCGCGCATCCAGGCGGGCTGCCGCTTCCTCGTCCGAAAGGCCGGCGCCTGCACCCAGCGCTGCAGCCAGCCCCGCGTCCACCATGCGGCGCACCAGCGCTGCCGGCGTGTAGTAGGTGCCGGAGCTCTTTCGCGTGTCCGGCGCCATGATCCCCTCGAACACCCGACCCAGCATATCGGGAGCGATGGCCGCGGCATCATCCCGGCCTTCATGTACCGTGAAGTGGTAGCGCTCAAAGAGCTGGTCGACGGCATCTCGCCAGACGGTGTTGGGCAGCACGATCCGGTGCGTCTGTTCCAGGGCGTGCGGTTCGAAGAGCCCGCCGTTAAGAAACGGAATGCGGCCAAACTCTCGTACGGAATCAGCCCGCGCGTGCACCGGGCGGTTGAGCGTGCCAAAGAACAGTGGCTGGATGAGATGCCGGTGCACGTTGCGCCCGCGCGCCAGGCACCGGTCGAGCTGTTCGCGCAGGAACGCGGGATGGCCGTCCAGCCATCCCTTGCTCTCCACGAAGTAGAGAAAGAGCATGCGGGTGAGCTGGACCAGCGCCAGTGCGCGCCGCTCATCCGGAACAATCCTGCCGGGCAGCGCGGCCGCGAACCGGTCAACTGCCAGGCGGAAGTCGCGGAAGAACGCGGCGCCGGCTTCGCTCCCCGAGAGCGCCGCCTGCACCCGGTCGGGGTACCAGAGGTCGGCCGGCGTATCGGCCAGCCGGGCAAGGCACGCCACGTGCACGGGGGCCGGCTGATCCAGCGCCACCACCAGATGCCGGTCCCCGGCGGCAATCGCAAGTCGCCGGGCTTCGGGGTAGAATCCAAGGACTCCGGCTGCGCGCCCCTCGGACGCCAGCCGTCGGGCCAGGCGTCGCACGGCGACCGGAGGCGGTCCCTCGGCCTCGGCGGCAAGCCAGGTGAAATCGGCGGCGTGGCCCGCCACGGCCAGCCGGGCGCACCCGGGTGCCGGCGGGATTTCGACCCAGCAGGGTTTGGCGCCGAACTCCGCCGTGAGCGACGAGAGATCGGCCGACGACACGACACGCTTGAGCAGTTCCGGCAACCGTCCCACAATGCACTCCCTCAGATGACGGGACCACATTGGGGCCGGGCGACGCTTTCACTGTCACCCCCAGAACGCAGGAGGTAGCCGGACGATGCAAGTCGAGCCGGAACAGGCCTTCCGGGACCGGCGTGCGCTCCACCTGGTGCTCACGCCCGGCCGCATCGCGGCCGGCTACCTGGTCGCGGCCATCCTCTGGATCCTCTTCAGCGATCGTGCGGCCGAAGTTCTTTCCAGTGGCAATCCGGTGCTGCTCGCCAACCTGCAGACCGTCAAGGGGATGTTCTTCATTGCCGGGACGGCGCTGCTGCTCTACCTGCTCATGCGGGCAGCCCGCCGGGAGCTCCTCGCCAGCGAGGCGCGCCACCGTCAGATGTTCGAGCTCTCGAGCGCGGCGTGCATGCTGATCGACAGTTCCACCGGCCACATCATGGACGCCAACAAGGCGGCGGTGGAGTTCTACGGATGGAGCCGGGAGGAACTGCTGGCCCGCCGCATCCAGGACATCAACACTCTCCCGCCCGACCGCGTCACCGACCTGATCTCCTCCGCCCAGCGCGAGGGTGGCGAGTACTTCATCTTCCAGCACCGCACCGCCAGCGGAGCGATTCGCGACGTCGAAGTGCACGCAGGCCCGGTCCAGATGGACGGCCGCCCGATGCTGTTCTCCATCATTCACGACATGACAGCGCGCGTTGCCGCCGAGCGTGCATTGGAGGAAAGCGAGGAGCGCTACCGCACCCTGCTGGGTGAGGCGCCGGACGGCTTCTTCGTCGCGCGGGAGGATGGCACCCTGGTGGACGTGAATCCTGCGGCCTGCGCCATGCTGGGGTACGGTCGCGCCGAGCTCCTCAGCATGCGCATGGAGGATCTGGTAGATCCCGGCGACCTGGAGCGGCACGGCGGACACTGGCCCCGGATGGAGCACGACCGTCACGTGATCGAGGAGCGGGTCCTGCTCCGGAAGGACGGGATGCTCATTCCGGTGGAAGTGTCGGCCCGGCGCCGTGACGATGGGTTGCTGCAGACGCTCGCACGCGACATCAGTACCCGCCGCACGCTGGAGGAGCAGCTGCGCCAGGCCCAGAAAATGGAAGCGGTGGGCCAGCTCACCGGCGGTATCGCGCACGACCTCAACAACGTGCTCGGCGTGGTAATTGCCAACGCCGACCTGATCCGCCACGCGCTCAAGCCGGGCCAGGACGAGGCCCGCAGTGATCTCGACGAGATTCGCCGGGCAGCGCATCGCGGCGCGGAGATGATTCGCAAGCTGCTGGGCTTCAGCCGGCAATCGTCGCTGGAGATCGCGCCGCTCGACCTGGGCTCCAGCGTGGCTGACATCATCAGTTCATTGCGCCGGCTGCTGCCAAGCGACATCGCCGTGGAGCTGGACGGCGCCGAGCCGGGCCTTACAGTGCGCGCCGACCGCGGCGCGCTGGAGCAGATACTCGTGAACCTCGCAACCAACGCCCGCGATGCCATGCCCGAAGGGGGCCAGCTCGATATCAAGATTTCCCGCGAGCTCCGGGGAACCGACGGCGAGGTGGCCTGCCTGACCGTGTCCGACACGGGGCAGGGGATGAGTCGCGAAGTGCGAAATCGCGTGTTCGAGCCGTTCTTCACCACCAAGCCACCGGAACGCGGCTCCGGGCTTGGGATGGCGATGGTCTACGGATTGGTGCGGCAGATGTCGGGGTCGATCCAGCTGGACAGCACACCAGGGAAGGGGACCAGCATCCAGCTTTCATTTCCGGCGCTGCCGGCCGCCGCGCCGGCCAATGAGTCGCGCTCGGGCACGGAATCGCTGCCGCGCGGCAACGAGCTGATCCTGGTGGTGGAGGATGAGGTGTCACTGCGGGCAGCAACCGCGCGGATCCTTCGGCGCCTGGGCTACACGGTGCTGACGGCAGGAGATGGTGACGAGGCGCTCGACATCTTCCGGCTCCAGCACAAGTACATCAAGCTGGTCATCTCGGATATCGTGATGCCAAGACGGAGCGGCTGGGCTCTCTACGACGCGCTGCGGGCCTGTGGCTCCAACGTCCCGTTCCTGCTCTCGAGCGGATACGCTGGCCGGACCAATTCACGGATCGAGGATCCCAGCGCGCCCCCGTTGCTCCGGAAGCCATGGCTCACGGAAGAGCTGGCCACCAAGGTACGGGAGATGCTGGACCAGGCCCGCGAGACGGAGCCCACCGACTTTCAGCCTGCCGCGCCGTAAATCCGGCCCTTCCACTCGATGCGGCGGCTGCCGCGCCAGGTGGAGCGCAGGACGATGACCAGCGCCATGGCGGCGCCGAGCGGGTAAAGCAGCCCGTACCACGACGGGATGCGCATGCTGACGGCAATCACCATCCAGAAGAGCACGCTGAGCACCGTGGCCAGCAGCGCTGGTGCAAGCCAGCCGCACAAGGGTCCGGACAGCGCACCGGCGAGCACCACCGGCGGGACCAGCCAGAAGCCGATCGCGGCGACCAGCGCAAATGGCACCAGCGCGCGCTGCAGCGGTTCGTCGGGGAATGACTGCCGGCCGCCCACGTAGATGTTTTTGGACCAGCCCTCGATCATGTGGGCGAGGCCGTGATACATCCTGGTTTCCATCAGCGACAGGGCAAAGCCAAACCAGACCCGCCGGCCCGACGCGCGCACGACCTGCGCCAGCTCGAGGTCCTCGGCCACGGCATGACGCACGGCTTCATGCGTGCCGATCGCCTCGTAGTCCTCCCGCTTCATGAAGATGAACTGGCCGTTGGCAATCACGTCGCGCGTTCGCTCCGCCCGGTTCACCGCCTGCGGGTGGAAGCGGAAACCGAGCAAGGTCCAGAACTGCGGCATCACGGCGCGTTCCCAGAAGGTGACGCAGCGCTGGTGCGGCATGACGGTCACCAGCTCGCCCCGTCCCGACCCGAGGGCCGCCACCGCATGCGGCAGCAGCATCGGCTCATGTTTCGTGTCGGCGTCGGTAAAGAGCAGCAGTTCCCCTCGCGCGGCCCGATAGCCCTGCACGCAGGCCCATGGTTTTCCGTACCAGCCGGGGGGGAGGGGGGCGCCGTGGATGAGTCGCGTGTCGCGAGTCTCGAGTCGCGTGACTCGTGACCCGAGACTCGCGACCACAGCAGCCGTATCATCCTCCGACCGATCATCCACCACAATCACTTCAAGATTTCGATAGGCTGACGCGAGCAGCGAGTTGAGGACGGTTGCAATGGTGCGGGATTCGTTGCGGGCGGGGATGATGACGCTGACCAGCGGGCCGTCGACCAGTGGCGGGATGTCCTCGAGGCGAGGCCGCACCCGGAGAATGCGCGTGAGGATGACCCACGCCACTACCCAGGGCAGGGCGTACAGCAGGGCCACACCCACGCGAAGGTCAGGTCAGCGCGCGCCGCTGAGCGACGCGAGCTCTCCCTCGAGCGAGCTGAGCCAGCGCTCCCAGTCGTCCGGCTCGCCGGCACCATTGTGCTCCGGCACGCCGTTGCGGCCAAGCATGGTGGCGACCAGCGCATCGGTGTAACCCACTACCGCCGACGCGATGCCATGATCGAGCACCCGGTTGAGCCGGAGCAGGATGGCCATGCCCTGCCGGGCACGCATGGCGGCAACCACGGGAGCAAGCCGGCGGGTGAGGAGGTCGCGCAGGTGGAGGAGTTCCTCGACCACTTCGCCCGCGGACAGTCCTCGGGTGGAAGCGTTGCGCCCATATTGTTCGCAGGCCCGGCGCCACATGGGCCGTGCCTCTCGGCGCAGTGGTCCGATCATCTGCGCCAGGATATCTACCAGCAGCCGCAACTCCCGTTCGACCGTGGAACGCGGTATCGTGGGGGCGGCGGTAATACGATCGCCGAGCCGGCCCGCCCATTCTGCGACGAGATCGTCGCGGGAATCCATGATCAGGCGGCCAGCAGCGAGCAACGCAGGTGGCGAAGCACGCACAGCCGTACTCCTTCAGGCTGGTTTGGACTGAAAAACCTTCGGAAGCTATAAGGAATGAGTCATGGGGTCAAAGACGACAATCCGGCCTCCACGGCTCTCCCCCGGCACGCGCGTGGCCCTCGTTGCCCCCGCCGGGCCTCTGCTCGAACTGGACGACCAGCAACGCGCCACCGAGCTCTGCCGTGCCCTGGGATGGGAGCCGGTGCTCGCTCCCAACGCGGGGGCCCGGCATGGATACCTCGCGGGAACTGACGCCCAGCGGCTCGGCGACCTCAACGCCGCGCGGGGCGACGACAGCATCGGTGCCGTCTGGTGCATCCGCGGCGGCTACGGCCTCACCCGGATCCTCGCCGGCGTGGACTACGCTGCGGCGCGGCGCCATCCCAAGGTGATACTGGGCTTCAGCGACGTGACCGCACTCCTGCTCGCCCTGCACCAGCAGATCGGCCTGATCACGTTCCACGGACCGGTGGCTCGTCACGACATGACGCGCTTCACCCGCACGCACCTGGAGAAGGTCGTCACGGCTGCCGCACCAGCTGGGGCGCTCAGCGTGCCCCCAGCACCAGATGATGTGCTGGTGCCGCTGCAGCATCGAGTGATCACGCTCGCCGGAGGAAAGGCCGAGGGACCCCTGATCGGTGGAAACCTGTCGCTGGTGCAGTGCCTGCTCGGCACGCCCTACCTGCCTTCGCTCGATGGCGCCATCCTTTTCCTCGAGGATGTGGGCGAAGAGCTGTATCGTATTGACCGGATGCTCTCGCACCTTCGCCTCGGCGGCCAGCTCGACCGGCTTGCGGGTGTAGCGCTTGGCCGCTTTACCGAGATGAGCCGGCGCGGCAGCGACGGCGCCAGCGGCCTCGACCGCGTCTTCCTCGACTATTTCGCCCCGCTCAGCATCCCCGTCGTCCTGGGTCTCCCGTTCGGTCACGTGTCCGATCAGTGGACGCTGCCGATCGGCACCCGCGCCCGGCTGGATGGGGATGCAGGAACGCTGGAAGTGCTGGAAGGGGCGGTGAGTTGAGAGTTGAGAGTTAAGAGCTAAGAGCTGAGAGCTAAGAGCTGAGAGCTGAAAGCCCGCGACCCGCGACCCGCGACCTGCGACCTGCGACCCACGACCCACGACCCTCGACCCACATGGCCACTCCCACACTCACCCGTCACAGCCTTCCCGGTGCCCTCGGCGAACTCTTCGTCGATGTGCGTACGGGCGGCCGGCAGGCGCCAAGGCCCGCGGTCGTGCTGGTTCACGGCTTCAAGGGGTTCAAGGACTGGGGGTTCTGGCCACGATTCGCCGAGCGGCTGGCACGCGCCGGCTTCAGCACGGTGAGCTTTAACCTGAGCGGCAGCGGGGTGGATGCCGAGGGCAACGCGACATTGGGCGCGCGTTTTTCGCACAACACCTTCTCCGCCGATCTCGCGGACATCGCTACGGTGGTCGACGCGCTCGCCGCTGGTGCACTGGGTGTGGCACCGCCGTCGTCGCTAGGCCTGGTGGGGCATTCCCGCGGGGGCGGCATGGGCATCTTGCACACTGCGCGCGATCCACGCGTCCGGGCACTGGTCACCTGGGCTGCCACCGCGAGCACCAGTCGCTGGGGACCGGAGACCCGGAAGCGCTGGCGCGCCGAGGGCTTCCTCAATGTCACCAACGCCCGCACCGGCCAGGTGCTTCCGATGTACACCGACCTGCTGGACGATGCGGAGCAGCACGCGGAGGCGCTCGACATCCTGCGCGCCGCGCGTGATATCACGGTGCCGTGGCTCATCATTCACGGTCGCCAGGATGAGACGGTGTCATTCGATAATGCCGAGGCGCTGCTGAAGGCGAGCGGCCGCGCAAGCACTACGCTCTTTCCCGTCGACAATACCGGCCACACCTTCGGCGCGGCACACCCCTGGCGCTCGGCGCCGGTCGCTGAGGCGGTGTTTGACCGGTCGGTGGAGTTTCTGGCTGGCGCGCTGAGCGCTGTGCGCTAAGCGCTGGGCGCGCAGAGGAGATTTTCGCGTTGGACCCCGACTTCGAACAACTCCGCTCTCGATTGGCTCAAAGCGCGCCGCGCACAGCGCATAGCGCACAGCTCCCCAAGGCCGCCGTCGCCGTCCTGCTTGTTCCCGATCCGCTGTCGGTGCTCCTCATTCGCCGTTCGGAGCGTGCGGGTGACCCCTGGTCCGGTCACGTGGCCCTTCCCGGAGGCCACGCGGAGCTGGAGGACGTGGACCTGGTGGCCACGGCTATCCGGGAAACCTCCGAAGAGGTCGGCATTCTGCTTGACCAATCCCAGCTTCTCGGCGCCTTGGACGACGTCTTCCCGCGCTCGGCGGTGCCGAGGCCGTTCACCGTCCGGCCTTTTGTCTTTGGCCTGGAAACTCAGCCCCACCTCCAGCTCGGCAGTGAAGTGGCGAGCGCGCACTGGGAGCCGCTCGAGACCCTTCGCCGAGCCGATGCTCGCGGCGAGCTTGCCCTCACCATTGCCGGGGTCACTCGGCGCTTTCCCTCGTACCAGACATCGGCCGGCACCCTCTGGGGGATGACGGAACGGGTGCTGTCGGAGACGATTAGACGGCTGGATGAGAGCTGAGCGCTGTGCGCTGTGCGCTGAGCGCTGAGCGCTCCGCCCCTCTCGTCCACCCTGTCCGCCCCGTCCGCCCCGTCCGCCCCGTCCGCCCTGTCCGCCCTCTCCGCCCTGTCCGCCCTCTCCGCCCTGTCCGCCCCGTCCGCCTCGTCCGTCCTCACTGGCCCCATTCTTGCTCGCCACATCTTGACTTATCGCACATCTATTACTGATTTTAGTCACGTCTAACTTCCGGGAGCCCGTGTGACCGTGGATGGTGCCGTGGATGTCCTGACCCGTTCGGTGGAGGACTATCTCAAGGCCGTGTACCGGCTTTCCTCCGACCAGCGGGCGGCCTCGACTACGGAGATCGCCCAGCGGCTGGCGCTTTCGCCGGCCTCGGTCAGCGCCATGATCAAGCGCCTCTCGGAGCAGGGCCTGGTGGATCACGAGCGCTACCGCGGAGTGCGGCTCACCGACGACGGACGCCGGGCTGCGCTGAGGATCATTCGCCGGCACCGGCTGGTGGAGACCTACCTGGTCGAATTCCTGGGTTACGACTGGGACAACGTCCACGCCGAGGCGGAGCAGCTGGAGCACGCCATGTCCGACCAGCTGGTGGAGCGCATGGCGGCGGCCTTGGGCCATCCCTCCTGCGATCCGCACGGCGACCCAATCCCCGCGGCCGACGGCAGCATTCCCGATCTCGAGGGCGTGCCGCTCACCGTCATGGCCGCGGGCGACAGCTGCATCCTCTCGCGTGTCTCGGTCTCCGATCCCGAGCGGCTTCGCTATCTGGGCTCTCTTGGCCTCCGGCCCGGGCTCCGGTTCGGCGTAGTTGATGTCGCCCCATTCGACGGCCCGGTGACCATCGAGACGTCGTTTGGCCAGCGGGTGATCGGGCACGCGCTGGCCAGCGGGCTGCTGTGTACCCGGGAGGATGCGTCATGAGTGCCGCGTCGCATCCGCCCGTCGAGAGTCATGTCGGCTGGCGCCGGCCCCGGGTGGCCCCCAGCCTGCCGGAGTCCTATCGGACCATCAAGATTCCCAAGGGTGCGGGCTTCTGGCGCAAGGCACTGGCCTTTGCGGGGCCCGGTTACCTCGTGGCCGTGGGCTACATGGACCCGGGCAACTGGGCGAGCGACCTGGCCGGCGGCGCGCAGTTCGGTTACGCGCTGCTCAGCGTCATCCTCCTCTCCAACCTGATGGCCATGCTGCTGCAGGGACTTGCCGTCCGGCTCGGCATTGCCACCGGCCGCGACCTGGCACAGGCCTGCCGGGACCATTACTCCACCCCGGTGGCGATGGGACTGTGGGTGCTCTGCGAGATTGCCATCGCCGCCTGTGACCTGGCCGAGGTGATTGGCAGCGCCATCGCGCTCAACCTGCTGTTCGGCATTCCGCTCATCTGGGGCGTCTGCCTCACGGCGCTGGACGTGCTGATCATCCTGTTCCTGCACCAGCGGGGCTTCCGCTGGCTCGAGGCGGTGGTCATCACGCTGGTGGCGGTGGTGGGGGCGTGCTTTGCGGTGGAGCTCTTTCTCTCGCGGCCGGACGCCGGCGCCATGGCTCGGGGGCTCATTCCCACGACGGAGATCCTCTCCAATCCGCTGATGCTGTACATCGCCATCGCGATTCTCGGTGCGACGGTGATGCCGCACAATCTCTACCTGCATTCATCGATTGTGCAGACACGGCACTACGGCGACGACGTCGAATCCCGGCGTGAGGCGATCCGCTTCTCGACGTTTGATTCCACCATTGCGCTGCTGTTTGCGTTCTTCATCAATGGCGCCATCCTGGTGCTGAGTGCCGCCACCTTCCACTTCGCCGGCTACAACGGTGTTGCGGACATCGCCGATGCCCACCGCCTGCTGGCGCCGCTGCTCGGCACCACGGCCGCCAGCGTGCTCTTTGCCGTGGCGCTGCTCGCGTCGGGGCAGAACTCCACCATCACCGGCACCCTCGCCGGGCAGATCGTGATGGAAGGGTTCCTCAACCTGCGGCTCGCGCCCTGGCTCCGCCGGCTGGTGACCCGTGGCATCGCCATCGTCCCGGCCATCATCGTCACGGCCATCTATGGCGCCAAGGGCACCGTCTCGCTCCTCATCTTGAGCCAGGTGATCCTCTCGCTGCAGCTGTCGTTTGCCGTGATCCCACTGGTCCAGTTCACCGGCGACAAGGCCAAGATG
>DASSOW010000270.1:0-2575 GCA_035700175.1 Gemmatimonadales bacterium
CGACGGCGCCGCGGCGGGCACCAACATCACCCTGCTGATCTGTCCCCGGCACGATGACGACGGGCGGGTGCAGACCATCGTCATTTCCAATTCCGGCCGCATCCGCGAAGCGCCGGCGGATCACGCCAAGGCGATACGCTGTCGCACGGCCGATTGACGCCGCGCGATGACAATTCAAGCTTGACATCGGCGCCCCCGATCACCAGAATTGCGGGCTCGCTGCCCGAATAGCTCAGCTGGTTAGAGCACCTGACTGTTAATCAGGGGGTCGTAGGTTCGAGTCCTACTTCGGGCGCCAGCCATTCATGAAAAGCCCTGCCATCGAGCGGGGTTTTTTCATATCTACGAGTAGGGCGGGCACTGCCCGCCGAAATGCTTCCATGGCGGGCAGCGCCCGCCCTCCTACCCCTGCCCGCTGACCCGCCCACTGCTGCCACGTTCTGTCAGCAAGGCGGTTTAAGATGGATGTACATATCCCCATCTTCAGCCTCATGAGCGATCGCTTTCAACTGGTGTCCCCCTACAAGCCGTCCGGCGACCAGCCACAGGCCATCGAGAAGCTGGCCAGCGGCTTCGAGGACGGTCTGGCCGCACAAACCCTGCTCGGCGTGACCGGTTCGGGCAAGACGTTCACCATTGCCAACGTCGTCGAAAAGATCCAAAAACCGACCCTGGTGCTGGCGCCCAACAAGACCCTGGCCGCGCAGCTTTATGGCGAATTCCGCGAGTTTTTCCCGCACAACGCGGTGGAATACTTCGTCAGCTACTACGACTACTATCAGCCCGAAGCCTACGTCGCCGCCTCGGACACCTATATCGAGAAGGACGCCTCGATCAACGACCATATCGAGCAGATGCGCCTGGCGGCGACCAAGGCGCTGCTGTCACGGCCCGACGCGTTGATCGTGTCCACGGTGTCGGCCATCTACGGCCTGGGCGATCCGGAAGACTACCTCAACTTGCGCCTGATCCTGGCCGTCGGCGAACGCATCGACCGCAAAAAGCTGATCCGCCAACTCACCGAACTGCAATACACGCGCAACGAGATGGAGCTGCATCGCGGCACCTACCGCGTGCGCGGCGAGATCATCGACGTGTTTCCGGCCGAATCGGAAACCGAGGCGCTGCGCATCGAGCTGTTTGACGGCGACGTGGAAAGCCTCTCGCTGTTCGACCCGCTCACCGGCGAAACCCTCCGCAAGATCCCGCGCTACACCGTCTACCCGCGCACCCACTACGCCAGCACCCGCGAGAGCGTGCTCAACGCCATCGAGACGATCAAGGTCGAGCTCAAGGATCGGCTGGAGCAGCTCTACCGCGACAACAAGCTGGTCGAGGCGCAGCGGCTGGACCAGCGCACCCGCTTCGACATCGAGATGATGGCCGAGGTCGGCTTCTGCCAGGGCATCGAGAACTACTCGCGCCACCTCACCCGTCGCGGCCCCGGCGAGCCGCCGCCAACGCTGTTCGACTACCTGCCTCCGGATGCGCTGCTGGTGGTGGACGAATCGCACGTCACCGTCCCGCAGCTCGGCGCCATGTACAAGGGCGACCGCTCGCGCAAGGAGACGCTGGTCGAGTTCGGCTTCCGCCGGCCCTCGGCGATGGACAACCGCCCGCTGCGCTTCGAGGAATGGGAACAACGCGCGCCGCGCACCATCTACGTCTCGGCCACGCCGCGCGGCTACGAGCTGGAGAAATCCGGCGACGCCGTCACCGAACTGGTGGTGCGCCCCACCGGCCTGGTCGATCCGGAAGTGGAAGTGCGCCCGGTACGCACCCAGGTCGACGACCTGCTCGGCGAGGCCAAGAAACGCATCGCCATGGGCGACCGCGTGCTGGTCACCACGCTGACCAAGCGCATGGCCGAGAACCTCACCGAATACCTCTCCGAGCACGACGTGAAGGTGCGCTACCTGCACTCGGACATCGAGACGGTCGAGCGCACCGAGATCATCCGCGACCTGCGCCTGGGCGTGTTCGACGTGCTGGTCGGCATCAACCTGCTGCGCGAGGGCCTGGACATGCCCGAGGTCTCGCTGGTGGCGATCCTGGACGCCGACAAGGAAGGCTTCCTGCGCTCCACCGGCTCGCTGATCCAGACCATTGGCCGCGCCGCCCGCAACGTGCGCGGCAAGGCCATCCTCTACGCCGACGAAGTCACCCGCTCGATGCAGGCGGCGATGGACGAAACCGCCCGCCGCCGCGAAAAGCAGATCGCCTGGAACGAAGCCAACGGCATCACCCCGCAGACCGTCGTGCGCCGTATCGCCGACATCATGGAAGGCGCCCGCGCCGAGCCCGCCAGCCGTGGACGAGGCAAGGCCGCCAAGGGCGTGCGCGGCAAGGCCGTGGCCGAAGGGGCAGGGGAGTACGCCAACCTCACCGCCACCCAGGCCGCCGCCGCCATCCGCAAGCTCGAAAGCCAGATGTACAAGCACGCCCAGAACCTCGAGTTCGAGGAAGCCGCCCGCCTACGCGACCAGATCCACAAGCTGCGCGAGCAGGTCATGCAGAGCTGACACGCTCTTGGCTCCCTCTCCCCCGGCAAGGCCGGGGGAGAGGGTTGGGGAGA
>DASSOW010000271.1:0-7454 GCA_035700175.1 Gemmatimonadales bacterium
CGCAACCGGGCCCACAACGAGGACGACCGCACGCTGAACCAGCTGCTGGTCGAGATGGATGGCTTTGCGAGCCACGACAACGTGGTGGTGATCGCCGCAACCAACCGCCCCGACGACCTCGACAAGGCACTGCTCCGCCCGGGCCGGTTCGATCGCTCCATCTGCGTGCCGCTGCCGACTGCACCCGAGCGCGAGGCGATCCTCACACTGCACGTGCGCGAGCGCCGAGTGCCGGTGTCAGGTGGTGTGGACCTGTCCCGGCTTGCCCGGCTCATGCCGCAGACCAGCGGCGCCGACCTCGCCAACCTTCTCAATGAGGCAGCCATCGTGGCCGCCCGCGAGGAATCAGAGACGGTGGCGTGGCAGCATTTCGAGGCCGCGCGTGATCGCGTGCTGCTGGGCAAGGAACGGAAGGGACTCACGGCCAGCTCGCACGAATGGCGGCTGGTCGCCATGCACGAGTCAGGGCACGCCCTGCTCGGCGTGGTCGGATGCCCCGACGACCCACTCCACAAGGTCACCATCCAGCCCCGCGGCGAGGCCATGGGCGTGGCGTTCTTCGCACCCGACGCGGACCGGCATCTTCACTCGCGACGCTATCTCGAGGGCCAGATCCTCAAGGGCCTCGGTGGCCGCGCGGCGGAAGAGGTGATCTTCGGCCCCGACCGCATCACCAGCGGGGCGCGGAGCGACCTTCAGCACGTGACCCGCGTTGCGCGCGAAATGATCTACAGCCTTGGCATGGGCGACACTGCCGGGCTGATGGTGTATGATCCCGATGCGCCTCCCAGCGAGGAAGTGCGCGCCCTCATGGATCGGGAAGTCCGAGCGCTGCTCGACCGGCTGTACACCCGGGCCCTGGAGACGGTGCGCCTGCACCGCTCCGCCCTCGAGGCCCTTGGCGAAGCACTGCTCGAGCGCGAGACGCTGGATGCCAGCGAGGCGCTGGCGATCTTTGAGGCGCACGGCGTAGGGACTAGGGGTTAGGGGCTAGGGGTTGGGGCGGAAGAGCTGAGGCTTGTCTCTCAACCCTAGCCCCTCATCCCTAACCCCTAGTCCCTGGTCCCGCACTCACCTGCACCACCGTCCCCCGCCCCGGTTCGCTCTCGACCGACACGGAGCCGCCCCAGCTCTCCACCAGGCGCCTCACGATCGCGAGCCCGAGGCCGGAGCCGCTGGTGTTGGTGGAGAATCTCGGCTCGAAGATGCGTGAGGCCGTGTCGGGCGACATGCCGGTCCCGTCATCCTCGACAGCGAACGTGTTTCCCGTCACCCGCACCTCGATCTGGCGCGCGCCCGCCTCCCGCGCATTCTCCAGCAGGTTGACCAGTACCTCTCGCACTTCATCCCTGCGCGCCCCACCCCACGCCGCGCCATCCGCGCTGAGCCGTACCTGCACACCATCAGCGGTGAGGCGATAGAGCTGGACGACGTCGGCCGCGACGGCCGCGAGGTCGACCCGCTCCACCGGCAGCCGGTCTCCCGCCGGTGCCGCAAAGCGGCTGAAGGCCCGGGCGATCGTGTCGAGCCGATCGATCTCCGAGAGAATGCGCTCGGCGGTCTCGTTCAGGGTCTGGTCGAAGTCCTCCCGCCGGTCGGCGTGGACCCGGCGCAGGTGCTGGATTCCGAGTCGCATCGGTGTCAGGGGATTCTTGATCTCGTGCGCCACCTGCCGCGCCATTTCACCCCATGCCAGCACCCGTTCGGCGCGTGACAGTTCGGTGACATCGTTCAGGGCCACCACCACGCCGTTGAGCTCGCTGCCCAGCGGCGCCATCTCGACTGCGATGCGCTGTTCTGCCACGGTGAACTCACGGGCTTCGCCACCCGGCAGCGGGGCTTGGACGTACTGCTCGATCTCCGACCTCACCGCCGCCCAGTCACCCTCGAACGCCTGCTCCAGCGGCGTGCCCTCCCGGAGTGAAGAGCCAGTGAGCGCTCTCGCGCGTGCATTCGCAATCATCACATGCCCGGAGCTGTCGAACGCCACGACGCCGGTGGTCACGGTTGCCAGTACGGCGGCGGTGCGGCGGCGTGCTTCTTCGAGGGCGGTCTGGCTGGCATGCACATCGGACGCCATGCGCTGGAAGGCCCCGAAGACGGGCTCGAACTCGACCGGCGGACTTACGTCGGGCAGTGGGGCGCGCTTCCCCTGTCCCAGCGCCAGCGCCGAGCGACGGAGATCCGCCACCGGCCGCGTAAGCGCGCGGGCCACTACGCCCGCACCACCGATCGCCGCGGCGATGCCCAGCGACATGCCCAGGAGGAGAATCAGGGCCAGCTCGCGCTGCTGTCGTCCCGGATCGACGTCGCCGCCCGCCTGCGGCGTGACCAGTACTCCGAGGCCGCTGGGCGGTCCGAATTCGATGACCCGGTAGCCAACTCGTTCGGCCAGCGATGGAATGAGCCCCGCCTGCGCCACCTCCAGTTCACCCCGCATGGCCATGGCGCGGAAGGCATCAGGATCCATCAGCGGGCCAACGACGCCCAGGTCACGGAGGATCGGCGCGCTCGTCGCCACGAGCAGGCCGCCGCGATAGAGGGCGAGGTCCGCGTCCACCCGTTCACTCAGCCCTCGCAACGATGCGTCGAGCGGCGCGCCCGGTGTCCGCAGGATGGAGCCGGCGCCCTGCGCCGCGTCGCGCAGAGTCTGGCGAATCAGCAGGTCGCGCCCGCGCTCCGCCTCGCTGGCGAAGTGGGAAAAGGCCCAGAGCGAGAACCCGACCGTCGGCAGCACGAAGAACAGCGCCAGCGCGAGCGCCACGCGCAGGCGGAATGAGCGGCCAAGGCGCCGCCACCCGGGCGACGCGGCCCACGTGCCGCTGAGCGCGAGGCCCATGGCCCAGAGCAGCAGCAGCACCACCACATCGAAGACCGCGAGCAGCGCCCCCCGCACCACCGCGGGAGCTGCCCCAAGCAACAGCACGCTGGCCTGGACCTCCCGCGGTCCGCCTGGCAGCGATACGGCCCGGCTCGCCTGCAACGTCCAGCCACGCCGGCGCCAGTGGAGCGGCTCGGTCGACGCCTGCCCGGCGGGAGAACCCAGCGCCAGGCGATAGGGCAGCGCGGGTTCCCCCGAGGCCACCAGCAAGCGGCCAAGGCGATCGGGTGCGATCAGCGCCGACCGGGGACCGATGGCCACGGTGATCGCGAGGCCCGGAGCGCGACGCAGCGCGAGCACCTGATGAATACCAGGCACGGCCGGCACTGCCCGCATTTCGAGTGCGCCCACCGAGTCCGGCAAGCCACGTGCGAGCGCGCCGAGCAGCGCGGACGGAACGGCAAGCGAGTCGAGCGGCAGCTCCGCCACCGGCAAGCCCAGGCTGTCCCAGAGCGCGAGCTGCACGGGATATCCTTCCGCCTCCAGTGCCGATGATTGCCAGAGCGTGTAGAGCTCCGCCGCGCTTGCGGGCAATGGCGCCGCCATCACCCGCCGCGCAAACCGGCCGAGCAATGGCTGGACAAAGGGATCGGCATCGGTGCCGAGATTGCCGACGTCCCGCTCGGCCATTGCCATGCGGCTCATCACGTCGGCGCGCCAGACCAGCAGCGACGCCAGCAATCCGAGCGTGGTGCCGATGCCGGCGAGCGCTCCGACACCGGAACGCGCCAGCATGTTGAGGAAGAGTGGCAAGAGGAAGAGCAGCGGCAGCGTGATGGACCAGTCCTGCGAGGGCGACCAGGTCCAGAGCGCGGCCGCCGCGAGGAGCCCGGCGATCATGGCGCCGGCCACTGCGGGCCAGCGCACCGTCAGGTGACCGGCCACCGCGCGTCCCACGATCGCTGCCGTCGCGCCCGCGATCACGATGGCGCCCTGCCACACCAGCCACAATGCAATGCCGACGCCGCCCGCGGGCGGCGTGACGCGCTGGGCAAATCGCCACACGATGGCAAGCGCGAGCGCCGCCATGAGCAATCCCACCAGCCGCAGCACGGGCGCGCGCGGCATGGCGCGGTGCCAGAGCCGGAGCGCCAGCATGGCCATCACGGCGCCGGTCAGCGCCAGGGCGGCTGAGGACGAGGAGAGTGGCCCGAGCAGCGGATCGAAGAATGTCGCTGGGGAAAAAATGTTACCGAGTCCAAGCAGCGCATCGGCGGGTGCCCGGGCGGCAACCCAGAGCGGAGCGATGAGGAGCAGATAGCGCTGTGTCGGTGTGCCCGCGAGCAGCAGCGCCGGCACGATGCCAAGCGCAATCAGCAGCAGCAGCGCGCGACCGCTCCGGGTGAAGACCCGCTCGCGTGCCTCGTCCTGGGTGGGCGGCACCGGCTGGACGCTGAACAGCTGACGCGGTCCGGCGGTCGTTGGCTCGAAATAATCGAAGATGTCCGGATTGTGTTCCGGCGCCGCGCCGGGAGGATAGACGTGCAGACCCACTTCTGTCGCGCGCCTGAACCGCTCGGCCACGCTGCGCGAGCGGTCGGGCACCGCGGAATCGGCCCAGATGAGCACGCTCGCCACGACAATCCGGCCCGCCGAGTGGCGGCGCGTCTCCAGAACGACGTAATATCCACTGGTGCGCGCGTCGATGGAGTCGCCGCTGGCCTCGGCTACCAGTCGGTGGCGACCCGCCCACGCCCAGGGTGCGCCGGAGGAATCGAGGATCGCGACGCCCAGTTCCACACCGCCGGCAGGCACGGCCGCGGCCAGGGCCTCGAACGCGGCTTCCTGCGAGCGAGTGGCCGCGTCCACACCACGGTCGGCCAGGCGGCTGGTGGCCCGGAGCGCGGAGCGCAGCTCGCCCCCGACTCGCTCACCGTAGGCGGTGATGCGCGCCTCACGCTGGGCCGGCCAGTCGGTTGCGTTAAGGTACAGCTGGCGCGCGGTCGCGAGCAGCTCGATGGCGAGCAGCACCAGCAACACTGCGAGCATCCGCCCCGGCGCCCGCTTCGGTCGCTGCGATGACACGCCGGCGGCGAGCAGTGCCATCAGTGCAGCCGCGACGGCCCATGGCGTCGCGGGTGCATGCAACCACTCGGCCGTGGCGATCACGGTCGCCAGGATAGCCACCAACCACCACAGATCGCGATGCCTCACGACCGACATCCCTGGCGCTTGAAGGACATGACCCCTGGGGCTCTCCGGGAACGGCTGGCGGAGCGGCCGGCGCTCATCGTCCCCGTGGGAACGACCGAGCAGCATGGCCCCCACCTGCCACTGGGCTGTGACTCGCTCATCGTGGAACGGCTGGCAGATGACCTCTCAGCGCTGTCGGGGGTGCCGCGCACGCCCACCGTGGAATACGGCGTGCATACGCCGATTCCATCTTTTCCGGGTGGGGCTTCCCTCTCCCGAAAAACGCTGCACCGGGTCATGAACGAACTTATCGGGTCCTGGGAGCTGGGGGCAGGCGTGAAGGAGTTCCTGATCCTCACGGCACAGGCCAACGACGCCCATCAGGAAGCGCTCAGCACTATCCGCACCGACTCGGCACGGGTATTGGCCGTCGACATCTTCGATCTCGACTTCGGCGACCGCCTCGAACGGCCCGATGATCCGGTACAGGGTGGCGAGCTGGACACTTCCCTCCTGCTCTTCATCGCACCTGACCTGGTCCGCATGGATATCGCCCAGGACTACGTGCTGCCGGCCAATGAGCGAGACTATCGGCCCGGCACGAGCCGGAAGATTCCCGTCGGGTTTCCGGGGTCGGTCGGCTTCCCGAGTCTCGCGACCGCACAGAAGGGCGAGCGGCTATATTCATTCATATTGGAGCAGGTCCAGCATTGTCTCAATGCGTGCTGAAGCAGCCGAACTCTGGCCCCGAGGTCCGGATGCGCCGTCTTGCGCCCCTCGTGCTCGCCATACTGGTCCTTCCACAACCCGCGCAGGCCCAGCAGGGCGAGCCGGTCACCTATTCGATTACCCGCGCGGGCGCCGAGATCGGGAAGGAAGCAGCTACCCTGTCAGGAGGCGACGCCAGCAATCCCGGGGGGACCACGCTCGTCGTGCGAGCCCACTACCCCGGCTCACCCCGGGACTCGGCGCTGGAAGCCATGCTGCAGCGGGATGGCGCCAGGCAGTTCGTGCTCTTCCAGCTTGACCTCCACGACGACGCCGGCGGGAGTACGATCCTCGCTGCGGGTTCAGGCGCCCGGGTGATACTCCGGACGGACACTCCCGGCAGCAAGGCCGTGCGCGAAGTACCCTCGGGCGAGAACCTGGTCCTGCTCGACGATCATGTGCTGAGTCTGTACCAGGCCGTGGCCGACCTGGCCACGCCGGCAGGAACGCGAATGGTAGGCATCTATCCTCGCAGCGGCCGCCGGGTCCAGTTCCAGGCCATCCGGGGCGACGGAGACCAGGCTCGGCGCATCACCCTCTCCGGCCAACTCACCGGCACCCTGCTTGTCAGCGAGTCCGGCCGCCTGGTACGGGCCGAGCTCCCTGGCGGGCTCGTTGCCTCGGCACGCTGACCGAACCGCGCTCCAACCTGTTGTGGAAGCAGCATTAGGGCCGGCATCGTCGCAAGCTGAAACTTGCGAAACTCCGGCTCCGTATGAGCGTCTGTATCGCCACCCGAACGAGGAATCGTACATGCCGCGGATCACCGCCCTGCTGGTCGTTGCCCTGGTTGCCACAGCTCCCCTGAATGCACAGGACACCACCCAGGCGGTGCCGATCCGGGCGACCCTCACCCTGAGCGAGGCGCTCGAGCAGGCGCGGGCCAACAGTCCCGCCTACCGCCAGGTGCTGAACGATGCAGGCCCGGCGAGGTGGGGCGTGCGGCAGGCGTACGCCAACCTGTTCCTGCCCGGTGCAGACGTAAGCCTCGGATTCGGTTACACCGGGGCGGGCCGGTCGACTTTTGGCGGGACGGAGTTCACTCAGTCGTCACCGAGCTACAACTCCAGCTACGGCATCAACCTCGGATGGAACCTGAGCCTGGCAACACTGTCGGCTCCCGGGCGTGCCAAGGCGTTGCAGCGCGCCACTGGCGAACAGATCGCGGCGGGCGGAGTGCAGCTCAAGGCCGACATCACGACCCAGTACCTCACCGCGTTGCAGTCCGCTGCGCAGGTGGATGTGGCGGAGCAGCAGGTCAAGCGAAACGACGATTTCCTCAGGCTGGCGCAGGCGCGGTACCAGGTGGGCCAGACGACGCTCCTCGACGTACGGCAGGCCGAGGTAACGAAGAGCACGTCGGAAGTGGCGCTGCTCACGGCGCGCCAGCGCGCCAGCGAGGCGAAGCTTGAGCTCTTCCGGCTCATGGGCATCGAGCCGCCCGCGCCGGTGACGCAGATTGCCCTGACGGACAGCTTCCCCGTGGTGGAGCCGCAGTTTGACTTGCCGACGCTGCTGGCAACGGCAGAGCAGCAGAACCCCAACCTCCGGGCGCTCCGGGCCCAGGAAGATGCGGCCGGCGCAGCCGTGACGACGGCCAAGTCGCAGTACTTCCCGAACCTGAACCTGAGTGCGCGATGGAGCGGCTTTGCACAGGAGTTTACGGATGAAG
>DASSOW010000272.1:0-2948 GCA_035700175.1 Gemmatimonadales bacterium
TTGTCTGGCTGGTGCTGGCACGCGGCGGACTGCTCGGGTCGCTGAACCTGCTCTACACCCCGCAGGCAATGGTTATTGCCCAGTTTCTCATCGCCTTGCCGCTGGTCATCGGATTCACGGCTGCCAGCGTGCAGGCATTGCCCGCCGGACTCCCGGACCTCCTCCAATCGCTGGGCGCGACGCGTGCTCAGCGGCTTCGGTATCTCTGTCGCGAGGCGCGGCTGGGCCTGCTGGCGGCGGTCATGGCGGCGTTTGGTGCCATCATCTCCGAAGTCGGTGCGGCCATGACCGTCGGCGGCAACCTGCGCGGCTCGACGCGGGTGCTCACCACCGCCATTGTCACGGTCACGGGACAAGGCGAGCTGGGCCAGGCGCTGGCGCTCGGCGTCATCCTCCTGCTCCTCGTCTTCGTCGTCAATCTCATCCTCACGCTGGTGCAGCAGCGCCGCTGATGGAGATCGTCGTTCGCGGGCTGGTGTTCGAGCGCGACGGTCGGCGCGTGCTCGACATTCCCGAACTTGAGCTTGCCGTCGGGTCAGTGACGGCACTACTCGGCGCGAACGGCGCCGGCAAGACCACCCTGCTGCGCATCCTGGCTGGACTCGACCAGCCGACTCGGGGAGTCGTGTACCTGGGGGACGCGCGAACAGCGCGAGACCGATCCCTTGCCACCGCCATGACATTCCAGGAGCCGGTGTTCCTGCGCGGCACGGTGCGCCGGAATCTCGAGCTGGGATTGTCGCTGCGCGATGTACCGGCGGACGAAGTTGAGACTCGAATGCGCCGAGCCGCCGAAGACACGGGCATCGCGACGCTCCTGGATCGACCTGCGCGGGCGCTGTCGGCCGGTGAGTCCCAGCGCGTGAACTTGGCACGGGCACTCGCCCTGGACGCGCCGGTGCTGCTGCTCGACGAGCCGCTGGCGGGCGTGGATCGCCGCACTCGGCAGGGCCTGCTCCGCGACCTCCCACGACTGATTCGATCGCGTGGCGCAACTACACTTGTTGTCACTCACGACCGGGAGGAGGCCTTCCGCCTCGCGGATCGGCTGGCGGTCATGGTGGATGGCCGAGTAGTGCGCAATGCTGTAGCCGAGGACGTGTACCGAGATCCTGGTACAGCGAAGGTCGCTGAGCTGCTGGGATATGTCGTGCTGGAGTTGGCCGGCGAGCGTGTGGCGGTGGCGCCGGACGGATTCCGGTTGACACCGGGGAGCGGCTTGGAGCAGACGATGGTCGTGAGCGACGTCGTCACGGTCGCGGGGCACCGCCATGTGGTGGGCAGCATCGGTGCGGTTCCGGTGGAATTCCGGCTGCGTGGCGACGAGCCAGCACCGCAGCCAGGGGCCCGCGTGAGTGTGTGGCTGGACGGGATACGGCGGCTGGAAGGGTCGTGAGTCGTGGGTCGTGAGTCATGGGCTATATTGGCTGCTGGCTGCTGACTGCTGGTCCCGCGGGCGTCATTGCGGACCCTTGACTCTCGACCCTCGGCGCTCGACCCTTGACCCTCGACCCAGCTACCTTTCTCCCCCGTACCCGAACACCCAGGCGTGGTGGCCGAGTAGTTTAAGGCAGCGGTCTTGAAAACCGCCGCGCCGGACTCCGTGGAATGCACTTCCCTATGAAATGAGACTGGCTGGAGCGCACCCGAACGCACTCTTTGCACCCAATTTGACCCCCGATTGGCCCCACCGTTTCCGGGAGTTGCCAACGTGCCGCAGTGGAGTCGCCCTGTCACGCTGCCCCACTCAGGCAAATGGCGCCCTGCGCAGCAGTTGAGCATTGACAGCCACAATGACCGTGCTCGCCGACATGAGGATGGCCCCGACCGCGGGTGACAGTACAATCCCGATGGGTGCGAGGACTCCGGCCGCGAGCGGAATCGCGACGATGTTGTAGCCGGCCGCCCACCACAGGCTCTGCACCATTTTCCGGTAGGATGCCCGGCTCAGCGCGATGGTCCGCGCAACATCGCGCGGATCGCTCCTCACCAGCACTACATCTCCTGCTTCGACTGCTACGTTGGTCCCCGCGCCGATCGCGATGCCCACATCCGCGGTCACCAGTGCGGGCGCGTCATTGACGCCATCTCCAACCATCGCCACCCGCTTGCCCTCATGCTGGAGCGCTTCGATGCGCGCCGCCTTGTCCGCCGGCAACACCTGGGCAATGACCGCATCAATCCCCAGCTCCCGCGCCACGGTGTCCGCCACCGCCTGGCTGTCTCCGGTCATCATCTGCACCTCGATGCCCAGCGCATGCAGCTGTCGGACGGCCTCCCTGGATTCGGGCCGAGCTGCGTCGGCGACTGCGAACGCGGCAAGCACGCGCTCACCATCCACGAGATAGACCACGCCCTGGCCACTGGTCGCGGCTCCATCCGCAAAGGCCTCAAGCTCGGCGGGCAGCGTGAGTCCCAGCTCCATGAGCAGATTTGGCCCGCCAACAGCCAGGTGCCGCCCCTCCACCGTTGCCTGCGCACCCCTTCCCGGCATGGCCTTGAAGTCGGTCACCGCGGGCACGCCGAGTGAATGTTCCTGGGCACTCGCCATGATGGCCTGCCCGATCGGATGCTCCGCGTCCCGCTCCACCGCGGCGGCAAGCCGGAGTGCCTCGTCTTCACTCCCGCCGGTGACGACCTGGGTACCCACGACCCGGTGCGCACCCAGCGTGAGTGTCCCGGTCTTGTCGAATACCACAACGTCGAGGAGCCGAGCCTCCTCCAGACCCCGCCGGTCTCGCACCAGCAGGCCGCTGCGTGCGCCGAGCGTGGTCGAGATCGCAATGACAAGCGGGACGGCGAGACCCAGCGCGTGCGGGCAGGCGATGACCAGCACGGTCACCAGCCGCTCGACCGCATATGCGGCTGTGGCGCCAGCCATGAGCCACGCGACGAGCGTGACGGCCCCGGCAGCGAGTGCCACGACCGTCAGCCAGAACGCGGCGCGG
>DASSOW010000273.1:0-3090 GCA_035700175.1 Gemmatimonadales bacterium
GAGCGAAACCGTGGTCACGACCTTCGACGCTGGGCTGATCCCGCGCGATGCCGATTATGCCAACGGCCGTGTCGTCGTGGTCGTGGGCGGCAAGCTCAGTTTCTTCACGGACGACGACGGCGACCCGGCACAGGGCTTCGACGGAGGCGGCGAATTGCGCGTCGTTGACGTTGCGACCGGTGCGGTGACCACGCTGCCGAGCTCCTCGCTGCTCTTCCGGCGACCGCGATTCAGCCCGGATGGAAGCGCGCTCGTCGTGGAGGGATATCAGTACCAGGTCATCGGTGGCAATATCGTCGTGAGCCAGGTGCCCGATCTTTATCGAGTGGAGCTCCCATGAGCGCTCAATCGCGGGGGGTGCGGTGGCGCATCAGGCTACTGGTCGCCGCCGGGCTCAGCATCGCCGGCGGCTCCGCTGCCGCGCAGTCGAGCGGCGCCATCGCGGGCGTGATCACCGACAGCGCCACCGGCCGCCCCGTCAGTGGTGCGGTCATCACGGTGAATGACGGCCGCCGCGGTGGCGTCACGGACACGGCGGGCGCCTACCGCATCCGGGCCCTGCACGCCGGCATCTACGCGGTGAGCGTGCGCGCGCTGGGCTACGCGCCATTGCGCCGGGACAGCGTACAGGTCCGGGCCGGGGGCACCAGCACGGTGAACGTTGCCATGCGTCCACGTGCTGTCGAGCTGCCGCCGCTGGTGGTGGAGACCGCGGACCGGATACTCGACCCCCTCGTCACGCAGTCGGAACAGGTCATCACCAGCGAGGATCTGCGGCGCCTGCCATTAAGCACGCTGGAAGACGCGCTGGCACTGTCCGCGGGCGCCGTGGGTGAGAGTTATCGGGGCGGTCGGCTGGGACAGCAGGCGTTCGTCATTGACGGCCTCGGCGTGAAGAACCAGCTCGATGCCTCGACCGGTCCGCTGGGGCTCAGTTTCCCGACCGATATGCTGACGGAAGCGTCGCTGGTGACCAACGGCTTCTCCGCCCGTTACGGCCAGGCCATCTCCGGCATCGTCAACATCGTCACCAAGGACGGGGGCGACCAGTGGGCCGGACGCACCGCCTACGAGACCGACCGGCCATTTGGCAATAGCTGGGATCATGGGCTGGACCGCGTCCTGCTTGAAGCCGATGGACCGGTCGTCGGTGGCATCAAGGCGGTCGTGTCGGCCGACCTCTCCGCCCAGCTCGACGCGGACCCGGTCAACGCCCCCCGCCCGGCCAACCCGCTCGACCCCCGCTCGGCCGCGCCCTGGATGCTGCCGCACAACGCGGGGGAGCAGTACAACGTGGGAGGCAAGCTCACCATCCCGATCGGCAGCCGCCAGACACTTCGCCTTTTCGGATTACGCTCCATTGACCAGCGACTGCTGTATGACCCGCTCTTCAAGTATGATCCTGACGGTGGACCGGCCCGGCGGGTCGCCGGGACGCTCGCGAGCGCCCACCTGCAGCACGCGAGCGGCCCCACGGCGCGCCACCCCTTCGTGGCCGACCTCCGCTTCTCCATCTTCAACCGCGATTTCATTCGCGGCGCCCTCGAGAGCCAGCCCGACTACCGGTTCGGCGCATTCACCGGATCGCGTTTCGATATCATCGGGGAGGACCTGGCGCGAGCGCGTGACACGGCTGCAGCGGCAGCCCCGATTCCAGGGCTTGAGGCCCCGTCACTCAGCAGCGATACGCCGTGGGGGGTACCCGCCTTTTTCCTCTCTGGCAGCTCCCGCGGTGAGCTCGCCTGGAACCAGTTCCGCGAGCTGCGTTCCCAACTCGATCTCACCTTCAGCGCCGGCAGCCAGGGAGATATCTACCTCGGCGGGGAGGTGGTGCAGCAGCGGGTGCGCACGTTCCAGCGCGTGCTTGGCTATTTGCCGGTCGGTGATTCCGTGCCGGACGCCACGGCATCGGAGTTTTCGCCGCTGGCAGCCGCCGCATACGCCGAGGGCCAGTTCCGCGTCTCCGACCTGGGTATCACCGCGGGCGTGCGGGTGGACCGTTTCGATACCCGGGTGGACATCCCGGACCAGGAGCCTTCGGCCAAGCTGCGGGTCAACCCTCGCGTCGCGGTTTCGACGGTGCTGAACGGCGCGACAGTGGTGGGCAGCATGGGGCGCTTCAGCCAGCCGCCCGATTATCAGTATCTGGTGGACGCCGCCTTCGACGACACGACCCGCACCGGCCGCTTCCGGCAGGGGAATCCGAATCTCGGTTTTGAGGATTCGTGGCAATACGAACTGAGCGTGCGCGCCCGGCCCAGGCCCAACCTGAGTGTTCGCGCCAACCTGTACGTCAAGCGGCTGGAGGGACTGGTGTCCTCCGTGCCGCTGGGCCAGGACCCGGACTCGTCCATCTTTGGCAACTCGGATATCGGGACGGTCAAGGGCCTGGAACTGATCCTCGATCGCGAGCTGCGCCATGGGTTCGGTGTGCGCGTGGCCTACACACTGCAGCAGGCCACCGCATCCTCCACCAGCGCCTTCCTGCTCCGCCGCGCAATCCGGATCGACACGCTCACGCACGACACCATCTTCCCGGCGAAGGTCGAATTCCCCCTCGACTACGATCGCCGTCACACGCTGACGCTCATCCTGCAGGGCCAGGTGAGCGACAGCGCGGGGCCGCTGTTTGCCGGCATCCGGCCCCTCGCCGGCCTCGAGGCTGCCATCATCGGACGCGTCAACTCAGGATTGCCCTACAACAGCCGCCCGCTGGGCAGCGACACCATGAACGCCGTCCCGAACGATGCCCGCCTGCCGTTCACGACGACCTTCGACCTGCTCCTGCGCCGGCCGCTGCGACTGGGCGGACTGCTCGGCGGCGTCTACCTGGACGTGCGCAACATCCTCAACCGGCGCAACGTGGTGGCCGTGCGGCGCGACACCGGAACGCCGGATGCGCCCGGCGAAGTCATCGAGTCGATGGCCATGGAAGCGTACACGGCAAACTCCGATCCCATACCCTACGAGTCGGAACGCTACCGGCCGGAAGCGGACCTCAATCATGATGGCTACGTGGCGGGACAGGAGGAACTGCTGCCGATGTACCAGGCCGCCGCCGCCGATTACCTGCAGCCGCTCTTTGCCTAC
>DASSOW010000274.1:0-4223 GCA_035700175.1 Gemmatimonadales bacterium
TGTCCTGGCTGTTGACCGTCACATAGACATCATAGTCCGCCGCGCCCGACTGGGTCTCGCCGCCCATGGCGGTGAGATCAATGGTCTGGGCGACATGCTGGCGGATCTTGTACTTGAGCGTAACCGGTGCGTTGCTGGCCAGGGGCAGAAACAGCACGGCCAGCAGGGCGATGGGGGCGGAGCGGCTGAGCATCGGATCCTCGGGGTTGAGTCATGCGTCTGGCGTCTGGCGTCCGGCGTCTGGCGTCGAGCGCCAGACGCCAAAATTAGACCCCCGCTCCCGCTCAGGCAAAAACAAGGCCCCCGGACGCTGATCCGGGGGCCCATGGGCCAGGCCGTAAGCCGAGTTCTGTTTCCCTTGCGGGAGATGGTCATCTCTCTAGGGCGGCCGTCACCGGACGCCTCAAGCAACCTACCCGCGGCTGCCCTCGCTTGCGCTCAGGCTGGTCGGTGCGGGCCGCACCTCGCCGCTTATTTGGTCTTGCTCCGACTGGGGGTTACCGTGCCCCCTTGCTTACGCTCGGGGCGGTGGGCTCTTACCCCACCGTTTCACCCTTACCCCGTACTCGCGCACGTGGCGGTCTGTTTTCTGTGGCCCTGTCCGTCGCCTCTCGGCGCCCAGGCGTTACCTGGCAGTCTGCCCAATGGAGCTCGGACTTTCCTCGGATGCGTTGCCGCACCCGCGACCATCGCGCCCGGCCCGGGGGCAAGATGGGCAGGATGGGCAGGATGGGCAAGGCGGGCGAGTCAGGATGGGCAAGATGGGCGAGATGGGCGAGATGGGCGGGTGTTGCACGGTTAGCTTCGGCCTGCCCATCCTGCCCATCCTATCCCTCCTCCAACGCCGCCAGCCCTACCCGCGCCATCTTCACGTACTCCGCCATGCTGGGATCGGCGTTCTTCCATTGCGCCAGGGCGAGTTCGTACTGCTGCCGGGCGGCGGCGGTGTGGCCCAGCCGCGCCTCGAGCGAAGCACGCAGGAGCCGCACCCGGCCGATCGACGCCCAGCGTGGGTCGAAGCCGCGTGACGAAAGCTGGGCCGGCTCGAAAGCGCGCAGCAAGTTGAGCGCACGCTGCGTGTCGCCGAGATCGGCGTAGATGATCGCGGCGATGGCGCGGCGCGAGAGCTGGTCGAACTTGCGCCCCGCCGCAGTGTCCGGTGCCTGCACCAGTACCCGGGCCTCGGCGGAATCGCCGCGGGCCAGGGCGAGCCACGCTTGCAGGATCGCTGGCGGCGGCTCGCCTGAGAGCGCGCGAAGCTCGGTCAATCCCGTCGAGTCACCGGCGAGCCCGGTGAACAGGCCGACCGCCGCGGGAGCGCCGGCGGCAAGAATGGCCTGCTTCTTTCCCGCCGGCGCCACTCGCGCGTCTTCCGCGGTTGCGTGCCAGAGACTCCGCAGCGCCGATTCGGGGCCGCCCAGGGAATTGAACAGTTGTGCCAGCGCATTCCGCCGCCACCAGTCGCTGCCGCCCATGCCATCGCTGCCATAGATCGCCGCCCGGACCTGGTCGGCAAACTCGATGGCACGCGTCGCATTGGCGACGTCGCCCTGGTAGGCAAACACGTTGGCCGCGGCGGCCACGTCCTGGAACACCGACGGCGTGCTCCGGAAGCTGGCAAAGTCTCCCGGCGCGCTCGAGTCGAGCGCCTGCCGCAGCAGCCGGGATGCTTCCTCCACGTTGCCCGAGAGGAAGCGCACCCGCGCTTCCATGAATACGATCTCGGGGTGATTGGGCGAGAGCGCACGCAGCCGCCCCAGCTCGGTGAGCGCCGATGGATAGTCACCCGCCGCGATGAAGGCATCCACCAGCGCGCTGTGGGACCGGAGTGCGGCCGGTTGGGTGGCCACCCAGTTCCGCGCCAGCGTCATGACCGCATCCTGGGCCCGCTGTGCCGCCGCGGCCGCGGTAGTGCTGTCGAGCAGCGGCCGCTGCAGCGAGTCGTACGCCGGCACGAACGAGTCGTTGGGCATCAGCGCGATCGGGCTGGTGCGCCGGCTGGTGCTGGTCAGCATCTCCTCGACGTGTTCGTAGGCGAGCACGTAACTGGGATCCAGGACCAGCGCCTTCCGGAACGCCCGGAGCGATTCGGTCATGGCCGTGGCATGGCCCTGTGGTGCCATCATGTCATGGTACCAGGCATCGCCCAGGCCATACCAGGCATCGGTATCGTTGCTGTCGCGGGCAATGAGACTGCCGTAGAGCGAGCGTGCCGCACCATACTCACCGTCGATGAACGCACTGTAGGCGCTGATGATGGTGCGCTGGCGCTGCGGCAGCGCCGCCGAGTGGGCCACGGCGCGGGCCATGGCATCGGTGCTCAGGGAATCGTCGGCGCCCACCAGCCAGCCCCGCGTCAGGGCGTACTTGTAGTAGGCCAGCCCGAAGGTGCTGTCCATGTCGGTGGCGCGCTTGAGGGCTGTTTCTGCAGTGGCGAGGTCCCAGTTGTTGAGTGCCTCGGCGCCCTGCAGGTAGGCCCGGAACGCCTCGAGCGACGACGTGGTCGCTTCCCAGAGGGCGGTGCGGGTGTCGGCCGGCGCACCCGAGAGATCCAGCAGCTCGGCGGCGAGCTGGTCGAACACCGGGCGCACGTCCTCACCTGGCGTGGCCGCCACCTGTGCCGATTCCACCTTTCGCCCGCTGTACACGTCGTAGACCCGTGCGGAGAGGTGGAGCGAGTCACCCACCTGCTCGTAGTCGCCCATGATCACGGTCCAGACGCCGGCGTCCCGCGCCAGCCTCCGCGCCATCTCCAGGCCGATCGTCTCGCCATCGGCGATGTCATGGCGGTCGAGCAGGTCGTGCAGCCGCTCCGAGCCGATCACCTGCAGGTCATTCCACTGCGACAGGTTGAGCGCGAGCATGCTCACGCTGCCCTCGCGCAGCCAGTCGAGCGAGCTGTTGTTGCGCAGGTTGTTGAACGGCAGCACCAGCATCGACAAGCGAGGGTTCACCCCCGCCGGCGGGCCGTTCTTGCGGCCGAGCAGCGCCACCGCGCCAACGCCGAGCAGGAGCATGGCCCCAACGCCGATGGCGAGCGCACGCACTCGCCTGCGACCTGTGACCTGCGACCTGCGACGCTTCACTGTCTGCCCCAGCAACGCCGCCCGGAACTCCGCGCCCGTCTGCCACCGCTCGGCGGGGTTCTTTTCCAGCGCTCGCATGATGGCGTCGGCCAGGATGGGCGAGGCGTCGGGCCGGCTCTTCCGGACCGGAGTGGGCCGCTGGGAGAGATGTTGCGAGACCACCACCCGCTGGGGGCCTTGGAATGGGGGCTTGCCAGTCAGCATCTCGTAGGCCACCACGCCGAGGGCGTAGAGATCGCTGCGAGTGTCCACCACGTCGCCGGCGGCCTGCTCCGGACTCATGTAGGTGGGCGTGCCGACGGCCACGCCGAGGGCGGTGCGCGGGTCGGTCTGGTTGGCTTCCATCGCGCGCGCGATGCCGAAATCGGCCAGCAGCGGCCGTCCGGTGCCGGCCTCGAGCAGGATGTTCTCCGGCTTGACGTCGCGGTGGACCACGCCGGCGGCACCGGCGGCGTCGAGCGCGCCGGCCAGGTCGGCGGTAATGCGGGTGACCTCGTCGGGCGGGAGCCGGCCGTCGCGGTCCAGCCGGGCGCGGAGCGTTTCACCGGGAACCTGGTCCATCACATACCAGAGCAGGTCGCCGCTGGCGCCCGAGGAATGGACTGCCACGATGTTGGGGTGACGGAGCCGGGCGATGGTGCGGGCTTCGTCGAGGAAACGCCGGGCGATGCTCTCGTGGCCGGCCAGCTCGGGGTGGACCACCTTCACGGCCACGGGGCGGTCCAGCGAGGTGTCCCGCGCCAGGAAGACCACGCCCATCCCCCCTCGGCCGAGCTCGCGCTCGAGCCGGTACTGCGGCCCGAGGGCGTCAGCGACGCGCTGTGCGAGGTCGGACGGGGTGTCAGTCACGGAAGCGCTCCGATGCCGGCACGGGTGGGCGGAAGGCCGGTTCGAGTCTGAGATGCTTTCCAGCGGCCGAAGGTTGCGTAACCGGGCCAGCGATGCACGACCGGGTGCCCGCCGGCGGTTGAGCACCTGTTGAGAGGGAGATTGTACGCTCTTCGGTGACAATTCAACAGGTCGTGGCCTGCATGTCCGAAGACACCGACCCGCTGACCGTCGCCGCCGTGCTCACCCAGAGTGAGCGGCAGCGAGTGGATGCCGCGGGCAATGGACTCTTTTCCGTGGTGCACCGCG
>DASSOW010000275.1:0-3168 GCA_035700175.1 Gemmatimonadales bacterium
CCGGGACGCTGGCGGGGCTCTCGCGTCGAGTCCGGGATGACTCGCGACATCAGTCCGGGATGTCTTGAGACATGCCTCCGGGATGTCCTGAACCAGAACACTGCCCCCGCTACCAATTTCAGGCTCGGAGGTCGGGGATCTCCGAGCCTGAAGGCGTTAAGGAATTGATCCGACGGGCAGAAGCCGGCCAGAAACCCTGTCACCAGGTCCCTGCGAACTCGGTCCCGGGGATTCGGCACGGGATGCCAGGGACGGCCGCGGGGCCGAACGGGTTCTCTCGCGCAGCTGCTGGTCATGGAGACCACCAGCGCCAGGTTGAGCGGGCTCGAACCGCTCCTGACCATCGAACCCCTCGCCGAGTACCTCGATGTGCCGGTCACGACCATCCGCGACTGGCGAACCGACGGCAAGGGGCCGTGCGCGATCCAGGTCGGTGAACGGGTCCGGTTCGCCGTCTCTGGCGCAGTTGCGGAGCGGCCGCTGGTCCGTGGTGGCATCGGTACCGCAGCCGGGTTGCTGGATGCGGCTGGACCGCAGGCGGTGTACAAGCACGCATCGCAATCCTTGAGGCCTACATCGACCGGTTCACCGTGATGACGACGAAGCTGATGCAGTCCCCAAAGCGGCAGCGCTGCACCGTCGGCACGTCCGTGAGCGTGGTCGAAAAGGCCCGCAAGGACTTCGAGGCGCTCGATCGCGTTGCCCGCGAGTACCGTGCCGATGGCCTGGACGTGATCCCCGCCGCGGCGCCCAGTTGGCTTGGGACGCCATCGTGCCCTTCTTGACCCGCCGTGAGTCGTGGCCCCGCGCCGAGGCGCTGAGCGGACCAAGTAGACAGCGGTTGTGAGCCACGGGCGCTCTCCTGTTCTCGGGGTCGCCGTTAGGTTGCGTGGGCTTGTCCGAGAATCTGTGCCGCTACGCGGCGGGCCACCTGGGCGGCGGCGGGGTCGTGGTCGATCGCGCTGACGGTGGTGGCGCCTTCGATGAGAATCAGCAGTTGCTGCGCGCGCTCGGACGCATCCGGGAAGCCGGCGTGCGCGAGCTCGGTACTGAGAAAGTCGCGGTACTTCTGGAGGTGTTGTCGGGCGAGTCGGGTGGCTGCGCCGCCGGTTACGCGTTCCTCGGCTGCGGCGCTGACCATGGCACACCCGTGGAAGTCATCGCTTTGAAACCATTCCAGTAAGAGGTCGAAGACTCGCAGGATGCGGTCGCGTCCGCTTTCTGCTGCAGCAGTGCTGTTGGCGAGCCATTCGTGGACGCGGCCACTGCGATATTCGAGGGTGGCCTCGACAAGCCCCTCCTTGGAGCCGAAGTTCTTGTAGATCGATGCCTTGGACGCTACGGCGGCACGGGCGATCTCAGCGACGCCAACCGCGCCGATGCCACGGTCGTAAAAGATTCGTTCCGAGACCTTCAGGATGCGGCGACGGGTCGCCTCAGGGTCGATCGTGTCTCCTACCTTTACCGGCATCCTCCACCGCCTCCTCGGCGCGCCCTGCTCCGCCAACTGACCGCGGCGGTGCAGGAGCCATGACCCGCGCTTGTGCCAAGCATCTGTTAGATGGTACCAAACGGTACTATCCCTTCGGAGGTAGGTGCGATGCAGAGCATGAAAGCGGCCCAGCACAGGCGGATTCAGCGACATGGTTGGACGGCGCCCGTCGCACAGGTGGTAATCGCACTCGGGTTGGCCGCGGGCCCTGCTGCCGCACTCGGTCTGGCGAGATTTGCCTACGCACTCCTGCTGCCCGCAATGCGGGATTCGTTGCACTGGACGTTCGCCACCTCCGCGTTGATGAACAGCGCCAACGCGGTTGGCTATCTGCTGGGTGCGGTTGCTGCCGCGAAGGTGGCTCGCAGGCTAGGGGCTCGGCCTACGTTCCTGGGTGGCCTGGTGTTCATTGCGTTGGCGTTGCTGGCCTCGGCGCTCTCCGGTGACCTCGCGGTCCTGGTCATCCTCCGGGCAGTCTCCGGGGTGGCGGGGGCCGCGACCTTCATCATCGGCGCTGCCTTGACGGCGCAGCTCGGCGCGCGTGAGAAGCCCCGGCGCTCTGCGCTGCTGCTCGGCGTGTATTTCGCCGGGGGTGGATTGGGCATCGCAGTCTCGGGGATGGTCTTGCCGGTCATGCTCGCCGTCACGCCTGCAGATGCTGGCTGGCGATGGGGCTGGATCGCCCTCGGTCTCACCGCCGTGCTCTCGTTGGCCGCGGCGGTCCCGGCCGCGAAGCGGGCACCGGAGCCCGTCCACGGCGCTGGTCAGGAGCGGGCCAACGGGCGCGCGATCTCGATGATTCTGATCGCCTACTCGCTCTACGGTGCCGGCTATATCGCGTACATGACCTTCATCGTCGCCCTCCTCGAGCAAGGTGGCGCCGGAACCGATGAGGTCACGGCGTTCTGGATCGCTCTCGGGCTAGCGGCGATGCTGGGTGGCTTCGTGTGGGGGCCCGTCATCGGTCGCCTCCGCGGTGGCCGCGGCTCCGCATTGCTGATGGCAGTAGTCGCGGTGGGAGCTGCGCTGCCGCTCATCGATGCGAGCCCGGCGGTGCACTTCGCCTCAGCCGCCCTCTTCGGCATCGCCTTCCTAGCAGTCGTCACTGCTGTCACCCACACGGCCCGCACAGTTCTCGAGCCCGCGCAGTGGACGGCCGGCATCGCGTTGCTCACGACCGGATTCGCGCTGGGCCAGTGCATCGGCCCGGTCCTCTCGGGGATGCTGGCAGATATCGCCGACGGCGTCCGCGCTGGGATGCTCCTGTCCGTCGGCATCCTTGCGATTGCCGCGGTGGTGGCACTCGCGCAGCGCCAGCCACGGAAGGCCGGAAGCCCGTGGGCCCCTGCACCGACGAGCGGAAGTCGATGCAGTACTGCTTCTCCTTGACAATGCGGTGGATGCCGCTGGCCTGACGCTCGATCCGTCGCAACCGAGCCAGTCACCCGCATCTCTCCGGGCTCTAGCGGTGGCGGTCGCCTCGTGCTGGGTCGCCTCGTGTGCACTGGCCCGGAGGTGGTGCCTGCTTGCAGCCGACCGTGGCGCCACGCATTGCTGATGCCCGCTGATTCCGCCGACGTCCCAATCGCCGTAAGTCGGTTGTACCCCCAACGGGTATTGGGTATGGTCGGATTTCATTCCATGTATACCCCTATGGGGTACGGCAAGGAGGAACT